>NZ_JAUMYS010000016.1 GCF_030528505.1 Tannerella sp. | reverse complement strand
TTTCCAAGTTTTACAAGGCGAAGAAAATTGGGCTTTTTAAGGGATGACTAAATAATGGTAAACGCCGAACAGTCTATCGTGTAATTTGGGTTTAAACGTAACGGGAACACGGCAGCGCGGCAGAAAGTTCCGTTTTATGCCGTTGTTGTACAACAACGGGGTCAAAACTGCTGTTTAAGGGTCATTGTTGTACAACAACAGGGCAAAACATGCTGTTTGAAGGTCATTGTTGTACAACAACGGGGCAAAATAGGCTTGCGAACACTCGGCTTCCGCCAAAGGGAAATCGACCTACGCAGCGCTTGATCTGAAAAAAAGAGCTACCTCGTTTTGAGACGGCCTCTTTGTCACTTCCCAACTCTATTAAGCTTCCCCTTCTTGCGATGCGGAATTGAGAAGGAGCTCAGCTCTTTCGATGATCTCCATACACATTCTGCCATTGTGATACGGGCATTTCCAGATACCGGCTTTATCCCCGCGGCGGTTTACCGAACCATCCGGCAGGATGCTCCAATACCACTCGCCGTGCTGCCGGTCAATTAGATTTTCCTGAATGTATTCCCAGCAATTCAATGCTTTGGCAAGCGATGACTTATCCCCAAAATATTGATAATGGTTCAGAAAGCCTACTACGGTTTCGGCCTGCACCCACCAATGACGCTCGGAGTCAAGATGCCCCGAACGGATATTTTTTTCGTACGCCATGCTTCCGTCGGATTGCACCCCTTCTTCGGTAGCGTGCAAAAGGAGCGGCAACACTTTTTCCACGGAAAGTATCATCGCATCGTCGGCAAGCGTTAAGGCCGCTTCGTGGAGGAGCCATGTGGCTTCGATATCGTGTCCGTAGGATACCACTTCCGATTTGTTGTTCCAATCCGCATCGAAAAACAAGCGCAAATGATTTGTTTGGGGATCGATCATTTTATTCAAAAAGATCTCAATCAAGTTTTTGAGTTGTTTCTTCAGCGAATTGTCCTTCCACACTCGGAACAGATGGGCGTAGGACTCCAGAATGTGCAGGTGGGTGTTCATCGTTTTTTCTTCGTTGGCATCTTTCTCGCTCAGGCGCATATCGTTCATGAGTTGCCAGGTACGCGTAAAGGCTTCGAGATATCCGTTTTTCTCCGCATCGAAACTGTTTTGCTCAATGGAGCGATAGAGTTTGATGGCGTAGTTCAACGCATCTTCGTCGCCCGTAGCGCGGTAATATTCGCTTAACCCATAAACAGCAAATCCTTGGGCGTATATCTGCTTTTTGGTATCTAACGGACACCCTTTCCCGTCCAGCAACCAATAAACGCCGCCGAACTCTTCGTCGAAAAATCGGCTTATGAGATATTCTTTTGCCCTTTTTGCCGTTTGCAGGTATTTATTCTTCCCAAACAGACGGTATGCCGCTGCAAACGTCCACAAAATTCGGCTATTCAGCACAGACCCTTTCGGAGCGTTGGGGAACAATCGGTTGCTTCCCGAAATGCGCCCATAGAAACCGCCGTTTTGCGTATCAATTGCCTTATCCATCCAGAACGGCAGAATGTTCTCGGTAAGAATGCGTGTAGCGTCTTCTCTCAGTCGTCGTATTTCAGCCTGCATGTTGGCGTTTGAGGTTTAGTTCTTCCGTAATTTCTTTTACTCTTTTATCCGAAAGGGGGTAAAACATCATTCCCACAAATGCCAAAAAACAGCATGTGGCGGGGATTAAACTCATCATCATATGCTGTCCGAAAAGCGTTTCGGTCGACTGTTGGACGGCATTGGGAGAATAGCGAAACGCTGCAAGTATCCATCCGCTGAGAGCGGAACCGAATGCCCAACCCAATTTCTGAGACATGGATGACGAAGAGAATATCAATCCCGTAGTTCGGCGACCGGTAGTCAATTCGTGATAATCTACGACGTCGGCAAACATCGACCAGAGCAGAGGCAACACATATCCGGCGAACAGCGAAATAACGAACTGAAACGCCATAATCGGAAAGAAATTTTTGGGGATCAGGTAAAACAGCGCACTGAATATGCCTGCCATGAAAACGGCAATCATGTACGTACGTTTTTTTCCGTATTTTGCCGACAACGTCGGAGCCAGTATCACGCCAATCAGATTTGCGGCCTGGCCCACGAGAAAATACGTCGTTGCCATATCCCATCCTGTCCCCGACATTTTGTAGTTCAGGCCCACAAAGTCTCTGAAAAAATAAATGGCTACGCTGTCGCGAATGGCGTTGAAAAGCAGTGCGGCCAATCCTGTCGCAACCAGAATCCACCAAGGTCCGTTCCGGAACAACTCTTTTAAATCCTGTTTCACGGAAGTGCTTTTGTCCGTTTCGATCTGAGTTACGCGCTCCTTGGTCCAATTGAAGCATAATAGAAACAATATCACACAGATCGCTCCGATGGAAGCCACGCCCAGCACCCATCCCACGGCGGAGGTACTGACAGAGGAGTCGGAGGATTGCGTTGTACTGCCGGCGTCGAACGTCCTGGCAAAGAAATCGATCAGCGGCTGCAACAACATAAACGTTATAAAACTGCCGATAAAGGCGAAAGACATCCGATAAGAGGAAAGCGTGTTGCGTTGGTTGGGATCGGGCGAAATAACACCGAGCAGCGAAGCGTAAGGAACGTTTACGAAAGAATAAACGAGCATCATCAGCGAATAGGTAACGTAGGCGTAGGCTAATTTTCCGGCTTGCCCGAAATCGGGCGTAAAAAAAGTGATTGTTCCCATTACGGCAAACGGCACGGCAAACCACAAGATGTACGGGCGATATTTTCCCCAGCGCGATGTTGTACGGTCGCAGAGGATTCCGACCAACAGATCGGTTGCAGAATCGATCAGGCGGACAACGAGAAACATGCTTCCCGCCGCTGCCGCAGTAATACCGAACACATCGGTATAGAAGAACAGAGCATACATCCCGAATATTTTCCAGAACATAGAAGATGCCGCGTCCCCTAATCCGTATCCGATTTTTTCCCGAAGACTGATTTTTTCGAAAGACATAACGCTACTTTTTGAGGTTTTTGTCGATCAACTTTTTCAGCGTTTCTACTGATGCCGCCGTCGTCAAACCATCTTGGGGAGTGTTCAAACAATAGTCCACCAGGCGGTCGATAGAGCTGGTCGCCACATGTATGCGCGTATCGCACGAGGCGTAATAAATGTACACCGTTCCGTCGTTGTCGGCAATCCATCCGTTGGAGAAAAGCACGTTGGAGACGTCGCCCACACGCTCTTCCCCTTCGGGCGCCATAAAATATCCGGCCGGCGCGGCAACCGGTTGTGCCGGGTCTTGAAGCGAGGTCATGTACAAATACAATACATATCTCAATCCGGCGGCACAATTTCGCACACCGTGCGCCAGATGCAGCCATCCTTTATCGGTTTTTATGGGCGCGGGTCCTTCTCCGTTTTTCAGCTCTTTGATCGTGTGATAGTAACGGCGATCGATGATTCGCTCGTCCGTAATTTGAACATTGGTGATGTCGTTCGTTAATGCCCAGCCGATACCGAAACCGTTTCCGGCGTTGATAAAGCCATCCTGCGGACGCGTGTAAAGAGCATACTTCCCATTCACAAATTCGGGATGAAGTACTACGTTTCGTTGCTGGCTTTTCGATTTTATATCGGGAAGCCGTTCCCAATTTTTCAAATCTTTGGTACGTGCGATGCCTGCAGAAGCCAGCGCAGACGAGAGGTCGCCTTTGGGTGCGGCCGGATCGAGCTTTTCCACACAGAAGACGCCGTACATCCATCCGTCCTCATGCGGGGTAAGCCGCATATCGTAAATGTTGGTTTCCGCAGGGTCATTCACAGGCATGGTTACAGGATAGTCCCAAAAACGGAAGTTGTCAATCCCGTTGGGACTTTCGGCAACGGCAAAAAACGATTTTCGGTCTGCCCCTTCCACACGAGCCATCAAGATGTATTTCCCGTTCCACTTGATGGCTCCGGCGTTCATCACAGCGTTCATCGCGATGCGTTCCATCAGAAACGGATTGCTTCTCTCATCCAGGTCGTAACGCCAGAAAACGGGGGTATGTAGTGCGGTGAGAACAGGAAATTCGTATCGTGAGAACCAACCGTTAGATTCGGGAAGAGATTTATTCGGGCGGGTTATGAGTCGCTCGTGTAGGTGTTGCAATCGTTCTATTTGTTGTCGAAAAGATTTCATAAGGGAGAATCCATATGTTGTTCATCGTCGCGGATGCTTTTATTCCTTCAGATTCGGCATTTGATCCCGGGTGATTATGCGCGGGTCGTTCATTACGGTTTTCCAATAGGCCGCTCCGTTCCATTTGTCTTGGCGGGTGTAAGCATCGTACCAAGGCATAAACCAAAGCCACGTATCGCCTTTTTCGAACATTAAGTCGGGCGCGGGAATACCGCCACATTCCGATAACGCGATCATTTTCCTCCCGCCGCCGATGCGCTCTGCCTGTTTAAACCGGTCGATCAGCGACGCGTGCGCATTCTCTTCCCGGTAAATGTCCATACCTATCAGATCCACATATTCGTCGCCCGGATACCAGTCGAGATCGTGTCCTTCCGACGTCCATACCCAGATCAGGTTGTTTACTCCTTTGGCTTCAAACACCTCGAACATCATCTTCCACAGCGCTTTGTAAGCCTCCGGCCCTTTGGCACCCCACCAGAACCAACCGCCGGAAGCTTCGTGAAGCGGACGCCAGATAACGGGAATCCCTTTTTGGGCAAGCAACAACAAATAATCGGCCACTTTCACCAAATCGATTCTTAAAGCTAAATTCTCGTCCGTTCCGTCTTGTACACCCCGGCTGATGTCAAAATCGGTTTCGGACGATCCCTGGCCTTTGCCCGGAGCATAAAAAGCGTACTCCGCACTTCCTTTTGTTTGAGGCACATTCCAATGCCACATGCCCGATACCAATCCATGGGCTTTCCACCAGTTTTCAACGGGAGAAATATCGCCATAATCGATCCATCCTGAGGGGGAGTAACGCAAGTGTATGTAATCGAAACCGTTTAAAGCGGGATATTTGCCCGTTTGAGCAAATACCCAGTCGGCCTCGGCGGTATTCCATGCAACGTGGGCCATCGTCCCGGAGATAATTTTTTTTCCGTACGTTTCCTGTAAAAACCGAAACAGATTCACGGTTTGCGGCATCGGATTTTTGGAACACAAACTGGCCTGTTCATCTTCCTCCGTTTCGGGAGATGAAGGGCTGCATCCGTACGAATGGGAAATCGTCAGGAGACAAAAGAGCAGGATCATGTATCTATTCATTTCTTTTTTATTGATTGGTTATTTTCTTTTCAATCCGTATGTTTGCAAAACTGTGGTCGACATTCCAGTCGCTGTTAGGCTGCAAAATCCAGAACATGCCGATCCATCCCGATTTTAAACCTTTTGTGGCCACCTCCGTGAGTTCCAAAGAGACGGTGCACCATTTGCCATAGGTATTAAAACTGTTTGTTTGAGATGGATTCCAGGCATATTGTCCGCCGTTCAGCTGAATTAAATATCCGGCCTTTCCCGAATCGTAGAACGGATTGCCCGATGCCGAACAGACTTCGAACTTAAACAGATAGTCCGCCGGATTCGCCGCAATATCGGCGTCCAGATTAAATCCCCCACAAGGCAGGTTGTTCCAACTCCAGCTCTTGAATGAGCCTGCTATGCGGATATATGGCCCGTAAAGAGGTTCCGGATCGTTTGTTCCTGATCCGTTGGTTATGTGTTCGGTTCCGGCCCAGAATCCGTATGCCGAAGGTTGGGATAAATCCCAAACAACGCTCTTTGTGAAACGGTAAGGTACCTTCTGGGTAACTTTTGTATTGCCATTCATATACGTAAACGTTATGAGGGTATTATCGGGAGCATTTTCGGGAATGACCACCGACATGTATTTTTCGGTCAGGGAATCGATTTTCATCGCCGTGCCGTTCATCGAGACGGAGGCCGTAGCATCGGATCCGGTGCCGAATCCGTAGAGGTCAAAAAATTCGCCCACCACTTGTACCGAGCTTCCGGGCAATGCGAACTCGTTGTATAATCGTTCGATTTTCAGTTGCGGAACGGTAACGGTAAAATCTACGGTGGTGCTGCCCAATGCCGTCTCGTAATAGAGTTTGTTGGTTACTTCGGCCGGTATAACTCGCGGAATGGGGAAATAGGCTGCATCGGCACGTGCATAGACTTCCGAAAGAGGAACCTCTACGTTGTTGACGGTAATTTTCTTTACGTTGCTCAGGTTGGATCCTTTCAGCATAATCATATCGAGGAATGAGGCCTTCGTGATAGGATTTTGAGCATCGGTATCGTTGTATTTATAGACTCCCGATACCGAAGGTGCGCCGGTTGATATCGTACCGTCGTCGTATCCGTCGTTATAGGTAACGATGTCTTGGCAGGCGGCAACCGATAGAAGCAGATACGTTGCGATTGATTTTATATATAATGACTTCATAGTTTTTTTGTTTGTAAATGATTAAAATACATCAGTTCCATCCGGGATTGTTGCCATCGATGGCTTTATTGGTAGCAACTTCTGCCGAAGGCAGCGGAAAGAGCAGGTGCCGGTTTTCGCGGTATTTGTTTACGCCCGCTTCGTCGTATGTAGTCGTGGTGCCGTCGGTATTTATACCGCCGATGGAATTCATTACATCAAGGTAGAGCCCCCAGCGAATCAAATCCCAGCGTCGATCGCCTTCCAATGCCAACTCTTTGGCTCGCTCTTCGAAGATTGCGGAGCGCAAAGCGACTTTGGAAGTAATGGCTCCGTCGCCGCTTATGCCTGCCGGATAGGCGTTTGAGCGCATCCGCACTTTATTGAGCGCCTCAATGGCTTCGGAGGAGACGCCCGAACTTAGTTCGCATTGTGCTTCGGCATAAACCAGTACCACATCCGCTAAACGCAGAAAAGGCCAGAAAGCATTCGAGCGTGATTGCGTTTTATCGGTTATGTCGGCGTATTTGGTCGTAAAGGCCAGGCACTCGTTGGTCGTATTGTAGATGTAGTTTACACCGTCGTTATAGGGAGCTACCGGTTCGGCGACTTTGTTGCCGTTGCTGTCGTATCCGGTGGCCATAAGTGTGTATTCGGGCGTTTTAGGATAGTAGAATCCGTAGTTTCCGTTTGTCTGATAGTAATACCTCCATCGATGCATTACGCCTTTCGTGATGCGATAATCCCTGTGGTCGAAGAGACTGTACCAATGAAAGCGGTTGCCGATCCAAAGCCCTGTTTGAATGATTCCCGAGGAATTCTGTATTCCACAGAACCATTGGTGAATGGTGTTGCCATATTCTTCGTCTCCGGCTTTTGCCCGCAAGGTAAACATATATTCGCTTGCATCCACGCTTGACTGTTTCCACATCTGATCGTAAGGCAAGAGTTCGTATTTCCCGTAAACGCCGCTCATGACGTCCCCGGCATATTTCGCTGCTTTGGCATAGTTCTCGCGCCAATCAAACGGTTTGTATCCCTTTACCTGTTTTTTGAGAAAAGTTTTGGCAACGGGAAGCGTCAAGACCTTCTCGGTACCGTTCATCCGATAGGAAGACCCAGTTTTTACAATCATCTCCTCTCCTTGCGGCAAAGCTCCGGAGGCCATCGTGGCATACACTTTTGCAAGAAGTCCGGCAGCTGTACCTGCAGCCACATGTCCGGCTTGATATTCGGGATCAGTATTCTTGTATAGCAATGGAATGGCCTGTTCCAAGAGGCGGATAATTTCGGCATATACTTCGGGAATAGGCCGTCGAGGTTGATGCTGATTCGCGCCTTCGCTGATGGCCACATCAAACAACGGTATTTCTCCGTAAGCCTTCGTAAGCATAAAATAGGCAAACGCTTTCTGAAAATACATTTCGCCCAGTCCGTTGTTTTTGTGTTTTTCCGTGGCACCATCTATTTTCGAGATGTTAGCAATGGCGACATTGGCACGGTTTATCAGGCTATAACATCCTATCCAGATGGCAGCCGATACCTCGTCGCCCTGAAAATTGCCTGCCCCCAGGTTGCTGAACGCCCAGTCAGGTCCGGTTGTATAATCGCAGTCCATTTCGAGCACGCGCGGGAAATTGCTCCAGCGAAACATATCGTTCGACCATTTGCTGTAAACACCCGTCACCCACTGATTAACGGCCTCATTGTCGTTTCCAAGCTGTTTAGGCCCGATGAAAGAATAAGGTTTTTCGGCAAGAAAGTCGTTGCAGGAAGAGAAAGAGAGGATACCCGCAAGCAAAAAACCTGAAACGATAAATATATTGTTGATCTTCATGTTTTATATTCTTTTATCTGATTTAAAAAGTAATTTTCAGTCCGAGCGAAAAAGTGCGGCTGGCCGGATAGGAATAGATGTCGATGCCGCGTCGGGAAGCATCGGCACCGAAAGCGTTCACCTCCGGATCGAACCAGCTGTATCTGGTGAGGGTAAACAGGTTCGTAGCGCCGGCATACATATTGATATGAGAAATTCCTTTGAATTTCGGATTCCACTTATATCCCAAGCTTATATTTTTCAGTTTCAGATACGATCCGTCTTCGACGTACCTGTCGGAGATGAGCATCGTGCGATCGTAGGTCGCAATGGCTTTCGGCCAGGTCGCGTCGGCGCTATTTTCTTCCGTCCAACGCCCGTCATAAGCGGTTTGCGTAATGTTCCCGATATTGCCCATCGAAATATCCATCAGGTTGCCGTTGAAGATGTTATTGCCTTGGCTTCCCTGAAAGAAAAAACTCAGGTTGAAGTTTTTCCAGATGAGGTTATTGGTAATTCCGTACACAAAATCGGGATTTACATCGCCAATAATAACCCGGTCGGCCGATGTGATGGCCGGATCGTTGTCAAAGTTTCGGTATTTGATTTCTCCAATCATCGCCTTGCCTTTGTTGCGGATTTCGGGATCGGGAGATGCCAACACTTCGGCCAGGTTGTCGTAGACCCCATCTTCCGCATATCCGTAGATGGCGCCAATGGGCATTCCGTTGCGTTGAAGGAACACTTCATCCGCCTTATACCAAAGCCTGTTCGCATACTGGTCGGCTTCCAGTCCGCCAATTTTATTCCGGTTGAAAGCGATATTGGCGTCGATGTTCCATTTAAGCGGCGTATTCTGAAGCAGGTAAAATTTTCCACTGATCTCAAGCCCTTCATTCGTGACATATCCACTGTTTATCATCATATTGCGAAACCCTGTACTGGATGGAATCTGTACCTCCTGCAACAAATCGCGCGTTTTTTTACGGTAATAATCTACCGTGAAATTCATCCGTCCGTTTAAGATACCCAAATCCAAACCGGCATTATACTGCGAGGTCGTTTCCCACCGCAGGTCATCGGCCACGGGGCCGCGCCAATCTACCTGTGCAAAACCGCTGTTCAGTGAACCGTCGAAAGGATAGTTTGCCGTGCTCAACATAGGCAGAGTCCGGTAGCTTCCTATTCCCTGGTTCCCCGTTTCTCCGTAACTTAATCGCACTTTCAGATTGCTGAAAACCTTCAGATTTTTAACAAATGTTTCTTCCGAGACACGCCATGCAAACGCCCCCGACAAGAAACCGGCCCACTTATTTTTCTGAGTAAATTTGCTTGAACCGTCCGCACGGTATGATGCAGTAAAAATATACTTCTCCATCAAGGTATAATTGATCCGTCCGAGAAATGAAGCCAATGTGGATGCGCCACGATCGCTTATCAGTTTCCCGGGATTAAGTCCCTGACTCATGTCGTATTCGTTTGTCAAGTCATTCGGGAAATTGGTGGCACTCATCGACTTGTTCCCCCAATCGGCTCTCTCGGCCGTAAATCCGGCTACAGCATTCACGGCATGTATCTGTTTAAAGCTTTTATCGAATGTAACGATCGATTCCGAAGTAATGCCTTGATACCAGTTATCGGCTTGTCCCGCACGCCCGTTGATATTGCTTGATGCGGCCCCTTCCTGCGTGTGGCGGCCGTAATAAGTTCCCCGGTTGTTGCCGTTGTAACTGAATCCGAGATTCTGACGGAATTTCAGATAAGGCAGCAATTTCACCTCCATGTACGAAGAACTGAATATGTTAACGGACTTCAAATGATCTTTCGAGGAGTTGATGTAGGCATACGGATTCGCAGCCAGCCAATTCAACTGATCGGAAGTGGAAGTATCGATGTTCGGATCGTATGTCGGGGGGAAGATCAGCGAAGAACGGATGATGCCATAATCGTAAGCGCTGGTTTTAGCGAAGTCGGTATTGGTGTTGGTGTAAATGATATTCATTCCCATTTCCAGCCAATCGTGTATTTTCCGTCCCAAATTCGTGCTTAAGGTATATCGTTTGAATCCCGATTTTTTGATCACACCTGCTTGATCGAGGTAGTTGCCCGAAAAAGAATACCATCCCTTGTCCGAACCGCCCGAAACATTGATGTTGTATTCCTGCGATGCTCCGTTCTGATAAATCAGATCTTGCCAATCGGCCAATCCCACGGAGGTTTGGTTTCCGTGAGCATCGGTATACATACCCGGCTTCAGGAAATCGGAGGGTTTCGGCTGATATTTCCCATTGGTAAAATCCTGTGTACCGTCGGCATTGGTCGGGTAATGCCAGATGCCGGGATAGAGAAGAACCGAGTAGGGCCTGTTGCTGTAGCGGTAACTGTTCACATATTGTTCGTTAATGTAATTGGCGTAGTCATAGGCATTCAGTACTTTGACGCGTTTGGCGATGCGTGAGGTCGAGAAGTTGGAGGTAAATTCCACCCGCGCCGAACTCGACTCTCCCCGCTTTGTGGTTATGATAACCACGCCGTTTGCACCTCGCGACCCGTAAATAGCGGTTGCGGACGCATCCTTCAACACTTCGATGGATTGAATGTTGTGCGGATTAATAAATGCCAGAGGATTGGAAGTCTGATTATTATTGTCGTTCGTTTTACTTGTGGGCGTGGCATTCGTATCAAACGGTACGCCGTCTATGATATAGAGCGGTTGCGTACTCGTGGAGAACGAATTGGCGCCGCGCACCTGAATGCTTACACCGCCTCCCGGCGCACCGTCGCTCTGATTGACAATAACCCCGGCAATTTTTCCTTGCAAGCCTTGGCTTAAATCCACCGGATTGTTTTTCATGATTTCATCGCCTCTGATTTGAGTTACGGCGCCCGACAAATCCCTTTTCTTCATGGTACCGTAACCCACAACCACAACTTCATCCAGCAATTCCGTATCTTCTTCCATCTGAAGGTTTAGTTTGCTCCGGGTCCCTACAGGAACTTCAAGCGTACGGTATCCGATGCTCGATATAACCAAAACCGGATTGGCAGATGTTGCATTGAGCGAAAAATTTCCGTTGACATCGGTAATGGTGCCGTTGGATGTTCCCTTTTCCATTATATTGGCTCCGATCATTGCAGATTTATCTTTGCTATCCACGATAGTGCCGGTAATTCTGCGTTGTTGCGCCATGATTTGAAAGCTCATCGTCAGAGCCATACACAACATAAAGATATTCTTCATAAAGTTTCTCTTAAAGAATTAAAAAAACATTACTTTCTGAGTGCAAAAATAGAAACTCTTTCATCTATGCGTTAAATATTATTTTATCAGATCATCATACTTTTTTATCTTTTTTACTTCCTGTATTTTTTTTAAAACGTACTTCTGTATTGCCACCATTCCGGTCCGACATCATGTCCGGAAAGAGGAAAAATATGGTATTCCTTGGGAGACCGAATGAGGTTGTATCCGGCAAAATTGGTATGCGGCGGACATACCTCATCTTGCAATCCCACCCCCATTATTATGGGACAAGTTATTCTCCGTGCAAAATTTTTCACATCGAAATAGGATAGCGTTTCATAAAGTTGCTTGTCGGAGATTTCCATCTCGGCCTGTTTCTTGCGGATGGAGTTGGCCGGCCAATCAACAATATCAAAGTAGTCGGGATAATCCGACAGAGAAGGAATAAAGGGCGCCGCCGCGGCAATTCGATTATCCAATGCGCAGGCAATTAAGGGAAAAGCGCCGCCCTGACTGCCTCCTTCGACAAAAATATTGCGCCCATCGACCTCCTCACGCGATGCTACAAAGTCAATCGCTCGAATCAAATCCATAAAAGCGCCGCGGTAATAGTAGGCTTCTTTCGATTGCAACCCGTACGTTATCCAGTCGCCGTAGATATTTGAAGATTGGTTCAATCCCTGCCCTCGAACCGAGAGAATAAACTCTGCGTGGTCGGGATTACCGTCGGCATCGGGCATCCAAGGTTTGGAACCATACCCCATGTATGAAACAATGACCGGATGTTTGCCTTGAACTGTCGGGACACAATAGTAACCGACGATTTCCACATTGCCGAACGATTTCATGGTTACCCGGTACATTTTTCGTTTCCCGGACGAATGTTCGGGTAGCGCAATCAGCGTATATTTGGGGGCTACGGCAGCAAGTTCTCCGAGGGTCGTTTGCCAGAAATCATCAAAATCGGGCTGAGAGTCGGGCAGCGAGACGATCGCCTCCGGCTCGTACCCGATGTTGAATTTTCTGCTTTCGACCGCTCCGCCCAACCATAGGGTACAACGGTAAAATCCGGGATTGGGCAAGGTAAAGGAAAAAGAAAACATGGCCGAATCGTTGGCATTTACTGTCACTTGTTGGGATAACGAGTACAGTCGAATCTTTTTATCCGTATCGATTTGTAGCGTAATCTGTTGCGAGACCAAACTGTTGGCTGTGTTCTTAGCAACGAACCGTATTTCCGGTGTTTGAGACGAGTAGAACATTAACTTTTCGGGTTGCAGCAGCTCAACGTCGAGCATTTTATTTTTTGCATCTTGAGCGCTTACATCAAACGTCGTACTGGCAATCAGTACGATAAAAACAAGAAAGAGGCGTTTTATATTCATTTTTGAAAAAAATTATTGTTTTAAAAGTTCTTTTCTGACAATTTGTCCCCATTCTTTTATATCTCGATCTTTCCAATTCCCTTCTGAAGGCGCGGAAGGAAGCATCATCGAGCAGGTTTCATTTTTATCGGAGACAGACCATGCAACCCAGCTGATCTGATTTTGAGACATCCACTCCAACCATTTCTGCCATTCTTCCCGATCGATGGGGCCGTCGCCCGTGGTTTTCATTCCGGCACATTCCGAAACAAAAATCGGGATTCCTTTCGAGATGGCATAATCGCCTCTCTCACGCAAGAACTGATGATGTGTGGCGGCGTAAAAATGCAATGTATACATAATATTATCGTACTTCGTAATGGGATTGTCGGCAACGATATGGATATCCTGATCCCAATGAGGCGAACCCACAAGGATGATGTTCGACGGGTCGATGTCGCGAATTTCTCCGATTATCCGCTCGGAATATGCTTTTACGTCTTCCCATGAATCTCTCTCTGGCTCGTTGAATATCTCGTATATTACGTTGGGAAAGTCTTTGTATCTACTTGCCATTTCACGAAAGAAACCAATAGCTTCCTCCGTACGAATAGCATGGCTGTGCCAGTCGATGATGACGTAAATTCCGTTTTTGATGGCGGCGTCCACTACACGGGTTACACAATCGAGGGCAAGCTGCGGGTCGGAAAGATAGCCACCCTGAGAGGTAACTCCCATGGCTGCGCGTACTACGCTGCAATTCCAGTCCGAAGCGAATGTGCCGACAGCGCCTTCGTTGTAAAAACGAGGCCACCAGTTGTGCCAACCGAAACTAACTCCTTTCAGCACCACTTTTTCATTTTTTTCATTTACGAGAAATGAGCCGCTTACCGATAGCTTTCCGTGCTTTTCAACGGATGTTTTTCCCGTAAAATCGGGTCTTTTATCTTTCGTTGCATCAAACTCCACTCTACAATTCTGAAAGGCAAGGATGAAGAAAGAAAAAAATATGATGGTAGCAAGTGTTCTCATAGCGCGCATATTTTATCTATAAATGTACGTGCAAAAATAAGATCGATGGTCGGACAATAATATGTTTATTTTATCAAATAATGATACTATTTTGCCGCGAGAAGAGAAAGATCGTGTTAAAATACAGACTTCCGTTTCCGGTAATTTTCACGAAACTCTTTGGGTGAACACTCTTTCTTTTTTTTAAAGATGCGGTTGAAGTTCGATAAATTATTAAATCCGCACTGATAGCATATTTCGGCGATGGAATGGGTCGTATCTACCAGCAGGCGCGAAGCGTGTCCCAAACGGATATCGATGATGTAGTCCGATACGGTTTTGCCCGAGCGTAGCTTAAAAAAACGACTGAAAGCCACCGGAGTCATTCCTGCCAGATCGGCTAGCTCTTCCAAACGGATCGGTTCTCTGTAGCGGGTGTTGATGTATTCGTGTACTTTCAGTACGCGACGGCTATCGGTTCCGTCGTCGATGTGTGCAAATGAAGAGCTCGACAGCGTACGGTAATTCTCCGAAAGCGACAGCTCGTACAAGATGGTCAGGAATTTAATCACCGCGTAAAAGCCCTCTTTTTCAGAAGACAGTGTATTGAGCAAGGCATATACTCTCATGATTGTTTCCATGGGAAAACTGACTCCCTTCTTGGCATTGTCGAGCATGTGCCGGATACTGCGGAACTGACTTTTATGAATGAAATTCCCGAAAAATAAATCGGATGAAAACTGGATGGTAATCTCGCGAATGTTTTTCGACGTGCAGTCGTGTTGCTCCCAAACATGTTCCAAGTCTGAGCCCGAGATAAGCGTTAAATCATAGTCTCCGATTATTTCCACCGAATCGCCCACAATCCGACGCACTCCTGCCGCATTTTCCACATAATTCAATTCATATTCGGCATGCGAGTGTAGAGGATAGGTAAACTCCGATTTCCGGCGATCGGCGATGTAAAAACAATCTTTATCCGAGAGCGGTGTTATTTCCCGTATAATATAATTTGAACAAGACTTCATTCTGTATTATTTTCAGTAAAAAAACATAAATAAGAACTCCGCTAAGTCTTGGGTTCGGTTGCTCTGATTTGAATTTCACTTTTTCCGTTCGCTGTTTTTGTGATACTTATCCGTACGGCGATGCGTTCGGTCATTTCGGAAACATGTGAGATGACGCCGATTTTGCGTCCTTGTGTCTGTAGACGTTCGAGCGCATCCATGGCGATACCCAGCGTATCGTTGTCTAACGAGCCGAATCCTTCGTCGATAAAGAGAGATTCAACTTTCATGCGATTCGACGACAGGGATGAGAGGCCGAGGGCAAGTGCGAGTGAGATCAGGAATGATTCGCCGCCCGAGAGCGAATGTACCGTGCGCACTTCGTTGAGCATATCGAGGTCGACGACTTGCAGAGCCAGCGATTCGGGCACGCGTTGCAGTTTATAGCGGGACGTAAGTTCCCGGAGGTGTTTGTTGGCATAATCGAGCAAGGTATCGAGCGTATAGCCTTGTGCGATTTCCTTGAATTTGTTGCCGGAAGCCGACCCGAGCAGTGAATTCAGCTTGTTCCAGTTCTCGGCATGTTCGTATTTGGCTTTTCGCTCCTTTTCAAGCTCTTTTAGCTGTTTCTCGTTACGGGTGTTGGTGGTGAGTATCACTTCTATTTCGGTCAGCCGTCGGGTATGATTTTCGGTCAGTTGCTTTTTCTCCTGTAAACGCGCCTGCAATGCTTCGGTCGTATCTTCTTGGCCGGTCGGCCGGTCTGTCGATTCGTGGTGTATCGAGAGGTTTTTGTTGCGTTCGGCCAAAGTGGCGCGGGCGGTTGTTTCGGTTTCGTTCAAGGTATTCAGCGCTTGTTTCTCGGCCTCTATCCATGCGCTGCTTTTCGAGAGCAGCTCCGGGAGTTGTTCGTGGGTGATACTTTCTTTTTCGGCGATCCATGTTCTGACAACTTGCTCGGATGTTTCTTGTTCGGTAGTGAGCTTGACAATGTCATGCCGGCGTTGTGCGATGTGATCGATCAGGCTTTTCTGGTCGGCCGACAGCGTGTTGCGTTTCTCGCTCAATTGTTTCAGTCGGGATGCGATCAGCGACAAATTGTCGGTAAAGTATTTTTCGGCGGCATCGGCCGGTTTGCCGCGCAGCACGGTGAGCCGTTCGGCTTGCCACTGCTCGAGCGTGTTCCGGCAACGTTCGGTTTTCTCTGCTGTCGTCTTCTGTGCGCTCTCGGTCTCCAACGCCCGCGTTTGCTCGTTTTCAAGATCGATCTTGAGTCGTTTCAGCCGTTCCTGCGCTTCGGTCAGGGCGGTGTTTGCATTCTCCCACTCGGTTTTGCGTGTGGTGAGGTGCTCGGCCAGTACGGCACGCTTAAAAAGGGTTTGCCAATCCGGTAGGCTGGACAGATGCTCTTCTAACTTCCGGTATCCGGCAGTATACTGAGTCGTGTAATTTTCGATTAAAGCCGAGAGTTTTGTGATTTCGTTTTTGCGTGTTTCAAGATCGGTGGCAATGGTTTCCGTCCGTCGGGCATTATCCGCCTTCGCTTGTTCCAACTCCCGCTCTTTCATGCGCTGCATCTCCGCGAGACTGGCTGCCGGATGGTGAAGGCTGCCGCACACCGGACACGGTGCTCCCTCCTTCAGCTGTGCACGAAGTGTCGCGATTTCGGCTGGCATGATTTGGTTCAGCCGTTCGGCCTCCAGCCTGAGCCGCTCCATCTCTTTCTCCTGATCGCGTACGATACGTTTGCTTGCCTCCAGTGTCTGCTCGTTACGTTGTCTCTGCTCATGCACGGTCTGCGCTTCGGCGATCAGGGACAGGAGTAGCTCCGTTCGCGCTACGATCGATTCATCCTCCCGATGAGACGCAAACCATTCGCTCCGTGCGGAAAATTCCTGCTGCGTCTGTGCGATAGCGTGTTGTATGTTACGCAGCGTCTCTTGAGACTTCGATCTTTTTGCTTGGGCTTCCTCAAGCTCTTTTCGGACGTCTTCGAAATCTTTCTTCGCCTTTGAAATCAAGACGTCCAATTCGCGGGCACGAACGATTTGCGGCGCGATCTGTTTTTGTTTGTCAAGGAGTTGTATCTGTTCATTTTCGCATTCGGCGACTGCACGGATGGCCTCGGCAAGCAGAGGTTCATTGGTTGTATGTCGACCGATGGCCGTTTGCAGATTGGCCTGCGCTTCCGACAAGGTGCGGCGAAGATTCTCCAGATGCTTGAACGTGTCGCGAATCTCCTGCACGCGGTCGATCTGTGCGACGTACGCGTAACGATCACTTGCATCTTTGATCGCTTGTTGAGCTTTCGCCAGACCGTGTCCGGCCTGTTGCTGTTCATTGCGTAAGCGAGCGTACTCGGTCTGCCATTTCAAGTGTGCCGTCAGCCGGTCGCAGGCGTCTTTCAGTTCGGTCAGTGTTTGTGCGATGGTTGCTTTTTCGGTTTCGTAAGCCGTTCGTTGCTCTTCCGGAAGTTGTTCGATGCCTTCGATACGCCGCCTAACAGCTTCCAGTTCTGCGTTGGCGTTTTTCCACTTCTCATAAATGGCCATCGAGATGCGCGAATAGATGTCTGTTCCCGTCAGTTTTTCGAGCAGTTCGGCCTTTTCTTGCTGCCGGGCTTTGAGGAACGTCGCAAAATCGCCTTGAGCCAGTAGTACTGAACGCGTAAACTGATCGAACGTAAGTCCGATCAGATCGACGATACGCGCAAGCAGCTCCGTCTTCCGTCCTGGCTCTTCGTGCCCTGTAGATAAATTGTGGAGGCGTATCTCGCTGCTTTGCATTGAGCCTCCGGCCTTGTTATAGGCTCGCTTGACCGACCAGCGCGCGCGAAAGGTCTCCCGGCCGAGCGATACGAAATCGACTTCAGCATAGCCCTCGCTCGTGCCACGGCGAAGGATATTACGACAATCGCGTTGATTGAGCGTCTTGTCGCCGACATCGCGGATCGGAATATTCTCCGAGGCATGGCTCGTGCGTGGCGTCTGGTCGAACAATGCCAGACATAAGGCGTCGAGCAAAGTCGATTTCCCCGATCCGGTACTTCCCGTAATGGCAAAGATACCGGCCGATTTGAGCGGTTCTGTTGTGAAATCGATTTCGAAAGCCTTTTCCAGCGAAGCCAGATTCTTCCCTCGGATAGCCAGGATTTTCATTGTTTTCTTCTTCTTGCGTTCGGATGTGCAAACATAGCTAAAAAAGCTGAGAGATAGACACGCTTAAAGTGCTCCTTCGACTTCTCGAAGGGTTTGTTGCAACAATTGTCGCATGGCATCGGGCATTGGTTCACCGCCATATTGCCGTTCGAAAATTTTCATGGCCAGATCCATCGGATGGATTGTCTGTAACTCTTCATGTTCCAAAGAGTTTTCGGCATCTTTCCGTCCGGCCGTAACGGCCTCGATACGTGTCAGTCGGACGGCCTTACCTTTCAGCGCTTCTTCGATCTGATGGCGTAACGAAGGCTCCGGTTCCGTAATCCGTATTTTGATTTCGAGATAGGGGGAATGTTCGTCCGCTTCTCCTTCCGGTAACCGTCCGAGCTCTTCCAATACTTCGTGCAGCGGCTTCGGGTCGCGGGGAAGGGTAATCAGCCTGACCGTATCTTCAAACTTGATGCGCTCGATTTTTACTTCGTCGCCAAGCTCGATCAAAACAACTCCTTGACTGTTATTCTTTTCAGCAAACGACATGGGAATGGGTGCGCCCGCATAACGCACATTTTCTCGTCCGGAAATGTGCTGGGCACGATGCAGGTGCCCCAGTGCCGTGTACGTTATCCCCGAACCGAAGGCATCGGGAGAGACACATTCCAACCCGCCGATGACGGTGCGTTCCGAACGGTCGTTTTCCGAAATCTCCGAACCGGTCGCGTGTAAATGCCCCATAGCAATCACCGGCAGATGTTTATCGGGGACGAGATCAAACAGCTTTTCGTACAGTATCCGTACGGCTTGTGAATAATTTTCCGCATCGGGATAATCGCCTTGTCGCAGGTAGGGCACAGCGAGGCAGTACCCGCCTTTCTTAAGCGGCACGATCAGACGAGCATAATCGATATCGCCTCCTGCGGTGCGCCGCACTGTGCCGCGCACATCAATATGCATCTCTTCAAACAATGGACTGGGAGCTTCAAGACGTGCTGCCGAATCGTGGTTCCCGGCAATGATGATAATCTGCAATCCGGGATTTTCGCTTGTCGCCTCACGCATAAACGCATAATACATCTTCTGCGAGTCGGCTGAAGGGTTCGGACTGTCGAACACATCGCCCGCAATCAGCAGCACATCGGCCTGCCGATCTCTCAGCACGTTTTTGAGCCATGTTAAGAAGCGCGTGTGTTCGGCCCGGCGGTCGTATTCAAAAAAATGTTGTCCGAGGTGCCAGTCTGCGGTGTGAATGATCCGAATCTGCCGCTCCCCGCTCATTTCTCTATCCGGATGCGTGCATCGACCGCGATGATACCTTTCTCCGTTGCCAGCAGCGGGTTGAGGTCAAGCTCTTTGATCTCGATCGCAAAACGGAGCAAGGAAGAGAGGCGTACGATAAATTCGGCAAATTGATGCTCATTCACACCTTTTTGTCCGCGGGTGCCCTTGAATATCTTATACGCTCTCAATGAGAGGATCATCGAATAAGCTTCGTCGTATTCGAGTGGTGCAAGGCCTGAGGCCACGTCACCGAGCACTTCGACAAAGATACCTCCCAAACCGCACAATACGATATGCCCGAACCGGTTTTCGTACTTGGCGCCGATAAACAGTTCCGTTCCTTTCAGCATGGGTTGAATCATCACGGCCTTGACGCCCGGCAGCTTCATCATGCGCCGGAACTCCAACGACAGATGTTCCTCTGTCTTGATGTTTAGCGCCACCCCGCCGATATCGGTTTTGTGTACGGGGCCAACTACTTTGGCAACGACCGGGAAACCTGTCTGACGTGCGAAAGCCAATATTTCTTCCTCGCTTGTCGATACGCATTCTTCGACCATGGTCAGTCCTGCGGCTTTCAGCAGAATCTGCATGTCGGCCGGTTGGAGGTATCCGTTTTCGTCGATCCGGTCGATCGTGCGGCGGATCAGAGGAATATCTACTCCTTGCAGCTCGATTTGTCCCGATGTCGGTTTGGGCGTGTTAACCACACGCGATACGGCGCTTGCCAAAGCCACCTCGTCGGAGAAGTTTACGCCTCCCGCACGGATAAAGTCTTCGACTTCTTTTGAAGAGTTGACAATCGACGGAAGAATCGGGAACACCGGTTTACGGCATGTCTCCGACTTTTGGCGGATCACTTCGAGCGCATCCGAGATTTTACCCAACCCCGTACTTCCGAAGATGGTAGCGATGGCATCCGTTTCGGGGAAATGCTTATCGGCATAATCGATGGCCAGTCCCAGATCGGCGGCAGTCCCAGTTCCCAGGATATCAATTGGGTTGGCTACGGACGAACCGGGCAACAAGCGTGCTTTCAACTCTTCGGCATGCTTCCCTTCATAGGCCGGAACGCCCAAACCGCCGCGTGATAACGCATCGGTAAGGATTACGGCTGGTCCGCCGGCATGGGTGACGACGGCAAAGTTTTTTCCGCAGATATCTTTGAGGGTGAAGACACAGGCCACGGTGGCCAATTCTTCCCGGCTGTAACAACGCACGATACCGGCTTTGCGGAACAATGCCTCGACGGCCGAATCGCTCGATGCCAGAGCGCCTGTGTGCGATGACGCCGCTCGCATGCCGCTTTCCGAGCAGCCGCTCTTAATGGCCGCAATCTTGCATCCCTTGCGTATCAGGGACGATGCGTGATACAACAGTTTGTCGGGGTCTTTGATGTTTTCGATATATAATAATTTAATTTTGGAGTCTTCTTCCGGATTGAAATGTTCGTCCATATACTCCAGCACCGCTTCGATACCGATTTGCGAGGCATTCCCTACCGACCAGATCGAATTGAATCGAAGACCTTTCGGGATAGAACACTCCATGATAAACAGTGCAACACCGCCGGAAGCAGAGATTAAATCGGCTCCATTCGGATGAAATTCCGGAACGGGTGCCGTGAACACGCTGTGGTGATAACGGTTGGCCAGCCCGATGCAGTTGGGGCCGATGAGCGAGACGCCTGCCTGCGAACAGAGCTGTTGTATTTCTTTTTCAATGATAGCCCCTTCGGGTGTCTCTTCACTGAACCCCGACGAAATGATAATAATCGCTTTGGCACCTTTCTGATGTACCAACACCTCGACTGCTTCCTTGCAGAACGATGAAGCAACGGCCAATACCCCCATGTCTACCTGCGGAAGGTCATGAACCGAAGGAGTCACTTTGATGCCTTGAATCTTGGTTTCTTTGGGATTAACGATGTAGAGCTTTCCGGAGAACCCACCGGTCAGGATATTCTTTACCATTTGCCCCCCCGGCTTGTTGATGTTATTCGAACCGCCCACAACGGCGATAGATCGCGGGTTTATCAATTGCTGTGTAATCATGTCTATTCTCTTTTTAATGAGTTGTAAGTCGCGCAAAAGTACAAAAAAATATTTAATACCCGATTTTCTGGTAAAAAATTTCTTCCTTTGTAAAAAAACAAACGGAATAAACAGGACTAAGATAATGAAATAATATGATTTTTAGGTGTATATGTGCTGCTTTTGCACTGATCGCGGCTGCTGAGACGTATGCCCAATTTACCGTGAAAGGTACGGTGATTTTTGAGGGAGGAGATAAAGCGGCGGGTGCGACGCTGCACTTGTTGCGGTCGCGCACGGTCGCGACTACCGATGTCGACGGAGCATTTACCTTGCAAAGCCATGTGTCGCCGGATACGCTCGTCATTGTATACATGGGTTTCGAGTCGGACACGATTGCTGTCAGGGCAAATAGCCCGGTGCTGTCGGTTGTACTGAGAGAGGCGAGCCGGCAGGTCGACGAGGTTGTTGTGACGGCTCGGACGGCGTCGACTTTGAAGCCACGCTTTGCCACCTTACAGACGGAGCGAATCAATGCCGATGAACTGACGCGTGCGGCATGTTGTAACCTCTCGGAGAGTTTTGAAACGAATGCTTCGGTCGATGTGTCGTATTCGGACGCGGCGACAGGAGCCAAACAAATCCGTCTTCTCGGCTTGCCCGGCACGTACGTGCAGATGCTGGCCGAGAACGTGCCGAACTTTCGCGGGGCAGCTTCGCTCTTTGGGCTCGATTATGTGCCGGGTCCATGGATGGAAAGCATTCAGGTCTCGAAGGGGAGCGCGTCGGTGCGTAACGGGTATGAGTCTGTTACGGGACAAATTAACGTGGAATACAAGAAACCGATTACGGCAAGTCTGCTGACAGTTAACTTGTTTGCGTCCGATGCGGGACGGATGGAAGGAAACTTCGACGGTGCGGTGCGGCTGTCGAAGCATCTGTCGACAGGGTTGTTTGCCCACTATTCGCAGGATAAACGAGTACATGACGCGAATGGAGACGGTTTTCTCGACCTCCCGCTGCTCGAACAGTTTAATTTCTTCAATCGCTGGTATTACACGCGTAAACATTTTATCTCGCAGGTAGGGATGAAGGTGGTGCATGAGACACGTGAAAACGGACAGACTGCACATGGCAAAAAGATATCGTCCGAAAAGCCGCTATATGAAATCGATATTCGTACGCTTCGCGGCGAGGTGTTCACGAAGAACGGCTATGTGCTTGATGCTGATATGAACCGCAGCATCGCGTTGATTCTTTCCGGGTCGTTCCATCGTCAGCATTCGGAGTACGGACTTATCGGATATGATTTGAAGCAGCAGAATGTATATGCCAATTTGCTCTTCGATACCGATATCGACATAAAGAACAAAATCAGCACGGGACTTAGCATGAACATGGACCGAACCGAGCAACAGTCGGAATATCTGGCGTCTCACGCGGCTTTTCTCCCTCTGCGTACCGAATGGGTTACCGGCGCTTTTGCGGAATATACGTGGATGCCGTTGCGTGATCTGACGGTCATGGCCGGTCTTCGCGGCGATTATCATAATGAATACGGTTTTTTTGTTACGCCGCGGTTGCATCTGCGGTATAATCCTGTCGAACAACTTCATTTGCGTGCTTCAGTCGGGAAAGGGTACCGCTCGGCGAATGTGTTTGTCGAAAACAACTTTCTTTTCGCTTCGAACCGCCTGAGGAAACTGTCCGTTGCTCCCGATTTAAAGATGGAATCTGCCCTGAATTGGGGTGCGAGTATCACGGGATACATCTCGCTGGCGGGCAAGGAACTGGTGCTCTCGGCCGAGTATTATCAGACGGATTTTGGGCAGCAGGTCGTCACCGACGTTATGACGGATGCGCATGCCGTCCGCTTTCATAACCTCGACGGGCGAGCCTATGCGCGTAACATTCAGCTGGAAGCGAGCTGCGTATTTTTTGAGAGCCTTGATGTGCGTGGCGCATGGCGATGGACGGATGCCCGCACAACGTATAACGGTCGATTGATGGAGAAGCCGTTGACGAGCCGATATAAAGGACTGATTACGGCGGGATACCGGACGCCTGTTTACCAGTGGCAGTTCGATGCGACCGCGCAGTTTAACGGGCCCGGAACGCTTCCGACGCCCGATGCGAAAAAGCCGTTGTGGGAAGCGACGTTCGATGCTTATACGCTCGTCGGTGCGCAGATTACGAAGCGGTTTAAGAAGTTGTCGTTGTATGTGGGAGTAGAGAACCTGTTTGACTTCACGCAACCGCACCCGATCGTCGCCTCTTCCGATCCGTGGGGAGACGATTTTGATGCAACCATGGTCTGGGGACCTGTGCATGGGCGCAAAGTCTACGGTGGTCTGCGGTGGAACTTATAATCATGTATTGACCATATAAAAAGAAAGATAATGAAAACAATTCAATGGATGATCTGCTGTTTGATGCTATTGATCGGAAGTGATGCGGTGGCGCAGAAAGAGGCGAAGAAAAAGGAAGCGCAGATGACGTTTTCCGTAGAAATCATGTGCGATCATTGCGTCAAAAACATTAAAAAAAATATCGCTTACGAGAAAGGTGTGAAAAACCTGAAAATCGACTCCGAAAAACAGCAGGTAACGGTGACTTATCATCCCGAGAAGACGAATCCCGAAAAACTAATCGAGGCATTTAAAAAGATCGGGAAAGAGGCCACTCCGATTATTGAGGAAGTCCCTTTGAAAAAAGACAACTGAAGGAAGGATAAAGAAATTCCGGAAGAGCATTAATGACACGTATGCCAAAGTCGCTGCGGTAAAACTTTATGACCGCAAAGTGACTTTGGCAGTCGCTAATGTGCTTAATAAAAAGGTTACGTTGTTACTTGTTTTTTGATTTTTGCAACTTCCAAAATGCTTTCAAGTACTTATTCAATCGTTTTACATCTTCTTCGTTAAGTTCTTTTAAGCGAGTGATGTCCATATTATCAAGCAAATCATTTATTTTAACTTCAACGGCTATCGGATTTTGAGCGATTCGATTGATAAAAACGTCGTAATCTTCTTTTTCCGATTCTTTGGTAACACAACGTAATACAGCAATTACCTCATCTGAAAAGCCTTCCTTTTCAAGCTTTTCAAATGTCCATTCGCTATCTTCTACCACATCGTGCAACACACCGCAAACCTTCTCAATTTCACTTTTCCCCCGTTCCATAACACGCAACGGGTGTAAAATATAATCTGCTCCGGATTTGTCTTTTTGACCTTTGTGTGCCGCAACCGCTATTTCTATCGCTCTTTCTATCGTGGACATCGTTTATTTGTTGTTGTTTATGTGTATTTTATTTAGTTATAAGTGATACCTTCTTTTTGCGGAGTGCTGACGGTACGGGCGATTAGTACAGTGGCGGACTTCAGACGGTGAAACGACTTTGTTGCAACGGATAAATCCTTAAAAAACAATGATATATTTTTGCCTGTAATAAAACATCAATTTTTCTATATCGCTGATTATTAAACCCAGATTACGCGCTAGGCACTTTTTGGTTTAGATTTATGGGGAAATCCCATAGTCCGACGAACCATTTTCGTCGTTTTTTAGTAAGCGCTATTTTCAGTTTGAGCGTATCGCCTGTTCTTTCAAAATATGCTCCTATAGCAAAGGTTCTGTAACGCAGTGTAGATAGTGTCTTTTGCGTTTTTTCTTGAAGAACAAATAGTCGGAACAGAGACATTAAATTGTAGGCTGTCATCGAAAAGATCAAGGCTGCTTCGGTTGCATAAAAGTCTTTTAAATTAAAACTTTCAGCCCCAAAATCCTGCTTCAACTCTTTTATTCTGTTCTCAGCATCCCTACGCATACGGTAGGTTCTCCAAACATCGACCATTGAGCAGGCTTGATTGGTAAAATAGGCAGAGTACCGGTAGTTACGATGGATTTCATCTTCGGGGAAAAGGCTCAGCTGTTTTCCGCCCGCTTGAGGTCTTTTCTCTATTTTTTGCCTTACAATAACGATTCTTATTGGTTTTTGCCAAGATTGAGCCTGATAGGTTTTGTCGCAAATCTCTATACCGTCATCTACTTTTACCCAAAAATCCTGTTTGTCTATCAGGTGTTGAATGGGGTGTGTAAATCGGGCTACAACAATATAGGGTAAAGATTTTTCCTCCAAACAGTCAAATATATTTCCCTCTAACAAAAACCACTGTCAAGTCGTACCAAGCCGACTTTTTTGTTGCCAAACATGGCCAAAGTCTCTTCCAAAAAACCAATGAAATTATGGGAAGCATTCGTGTTTCCGCTACGAAGCCAAAAATTGGCGACCATTTTTATATCATTGACAAATGCAATGAGGGGATGATGACTTTTTCTGCCCTTTTTCTTGGGATTATAGCCTTTGGTAGCGCCATCCTGTTCCCCATAACGAGTAATTACCGAAGAATCAATATCTAATGTAAAATAGTTAATATTCAAACTCTTGAAAAACCAACCAAAGAAATGACGAGCAACTTCCAAATTGGTCTTGGCGTTGAATTTGGAAAAATATCGCTTGTAGGCGTCTTGTGCGGGGGTATGTTTCCAACCGAAGATATGTCCCAACGCCTTATCTGCCCGAGTAACCTCGGTATGCAAAAAGCGGTTGGCTCCACACCAAATACTGGTTATAAAAGACTCTAAAATTACGCCCACATCATAAGCGCGATTAGAATTTTGGGTAGGTAAAGAACGGCAAGAAGACACCTGTTCTTGAAACCCGATTTTGTCTAACATTTGCTTCAAAAACACCATTCCACCCCAGGGCGTAATCTCTTTATTGGTAAAAGATAACTCAAACTTCATACTGCTTTTTTCTTTATCGCTACGCGTTAGAAATTGTAAAATGCAAAGATAAGATTTTTTCTATCGCGGAATCTGGGTTTAATACTTCTCGTAAGGGCCTGTTTTGCAGATTCACGGTAATTTGTGCATAAGCAGTGCTCGTCATAAACAAGAACAGCAAAAAGATAACGGGCCTTGTTAATGAGCATTTCTTTAAAATTTGCTTTTTCTCCATAAAAAATTAGTTTAACAATTGTTTTTCATTTTGCCCCTAACATCGTGCGGTTGAAGCCTCTTTTTTTGCTTTTTATCCGAAGGTTGAAAAAAGAAAAAAAACAGTATTTTGCAAACCAAACAAATGCTCATGGCTAATAAGAGTACAAAAACACAAAAGGAATCCTTTAATGCAAAGTTGAAAATTAAATATAATTAATATCTTTTATGTATCGGCCTGAAGGATATATCCCTTTTTCTTCACAGAGATGATGGAGATACTTCGATCGTCTTCAAGTATTCTTCTCAGATAGGTGATCTGAACATTCAGCGCTAACGAATTCGCGTGGCTGTCGTCTCCCCAGATGGTTTTGAGAATATGTTCACGTTCAACCATTGTTCCCATATTTTGGGCTAACAGCAGAAGGAGATCGGTTTGTCTGGCGGTTAAAACGTGTGAGACTCCATGAAACGAGACCGCACAACGATTGCTGTCGAACGACGTTTTTCCTATGACGAATTGCCGCTGAACTACCATCGTTCTATGCTCGAAACGTTCTTTGATTTTTGCGATAAGCTCTTCGGGATAGAAAGGCTTGGGAATGTAATCGTTTCCTTTGAGATTAAACCCTTTCAGCCTGTCGCTCTTCTCTGTGCGGTCTGTCAGGAAGAAAATCAGTACTGTCCGGTTAACCTCCCGAATTTTACGGGCCAGTTCAAAGCCATTCATCTCCGGCATATTGACATCCAGCAAGATTAAATCGGGATGAATCGTTTGAAACAATTCCCAACCGACGACGCCGTTGTTCGCGTATGTCACACGATACCCCTCGACTTCCAGAAATTTTTTCAGAAGCATGGAATTTTTTACGTCATCGTCGACTAATAAGATCTGTATAGCATCTGTCATTGCGGTAATTTAATGGTAAAAACGGAGCCGACGCCTTCTTCGCTTTCCACTTCGATCGAACCTTTATGGGCCATCACTAATTGCCTGACATAAGCCAGGCCCAGTCCCATACCCGGAATCTTCCTGTTCGTGATGGACGGGCTACGGAAGAACTTGTCGAAGACGTATTTGCGATCTGATTTTGAAATGCCGAAACCATTGTCCTGAACAGTGATTATGATGGATTCGTGGTTGTTCTCGGAGTAGCTGATTTTTATTTCCACCTTTTCTCCGGAATATTTGATGGCGTTCTCCAAAAGGTTGTTGATGATATGGCTGAGATGCATTTTATCGGCTGTTACCATCAATTTTGCGTCGGAAAGGAGATGGATGGTCACTGATTTACCGCTTGGGATGGTGAGTTTTTCGATACAGTCGGTTAGGGTACTCCGCAAGTCGAAAGCTGATAACGTGAGCGGTATCTCCGTTACATCGTTGAAGGTAAGATCCCGTAACTTCGAGAAATAGGACGACAGGTTATTCAGTTCGTGACGGGAATCCGCAAGTACAGCCTCCTTACTTTCTTGATCTTCCATCAGCTTGTCGTTACGCATAAAAGAGATACACATCTTTAGGGTGGATATGGGGCGTTTCAGTTCGTGAATCATCGTATGAATGAAGTCTTTTCGCAATTCTTCCACTTTGCGCTGTTTCCGTATCGTCGCGATCTGTGCCACAAGGCAACCGATGAGAAAAACGGAAAGGACGATCGATAACAGTAATAGATTCATCATGTTGGACAGTACCGGAGATAGTTCGATCGGCAACGTGATGTTCACCATTTCTTTCTCGAATATGTCGTAGGGATACGATACGGTGATGTGTGGGTCGAACGTCGAAGTATGATTGAATCTCAGAGGTAACCAGACCATCGAATCGGCCCGTTCCACATGGATTGCTTTTGCTGTGATTCCTCTTTCGTTCAACAGAGAATCTATGCGCGCGATTTCGAACGGATTGCGAAAATCGATGATAAAGCGCTCCAATGCGTCGTATTCGTTAGGATATTTAGGATGATTCGTTATGTCGAAATGGTAATGCGTGATGTCCTCTGTTGGGGCCGTTTCATACATACTGATGATGTCTTTGATGTCTCTCTTGCTGATATTTTCCAGTGCAAGTTTGCTTGAATCTACCGCATAAATATCGAATACGGTGCTTAAGATACCTGCTTTTCCCGACTGGGCTGATGCGGTTATTCTCGTATTCGTCAGGATATTTATATCCGTTCTTTTCTTAAGCTTTCTTATCTCCCGTTCTTCTTGCATCACTTCGAGAACGGTTTCATATAATTCGTTCTCATGGATTTCCAAGGTATATAAATAACGATGGTAGAGCCAATAGCCCTGCATCGTGCAGAAGGCAAGAATGGCTCCTATCGTTAGCCCATGCAGTATTTTAATGCGCTTCTCCATACTGCAAAAATAGTCTATTTCCCGCTTGAACGAATCGACTAACAACCCAATAGCGGCTTCAGTAATAATTTAGTAATAATTATCAATGTTACAGTAAGGATTATTTTTCTTCCGCGAGAGCATCGCTTGTAGTTTTGCGGAAAAGTTAAACCCGATAACAAAATGTATAACGTATGAAAAAGATGGTATGGATGATGACGCTTAGCTTCGGTGCTATCGTCGCAGGTTATGCACAGAAGGTGCAGGTGATTCGCGTGGAGGGTAGTCAGATATCGACCAACTCCGCCGCGTCGGCAGAACAAAAAGAGATTGGCAAGACCGTGATGGAGTTTATGTTCGATTATACGTATTTGCGTGATACAACTCAGGTGTCGTCGGTTGTAACGGACCGCATGATCTTGCAGGTGGGGCAGGGGGTATCGAAGTTTTCCAGTTATCGCACCATGCAGGTCGATTCATTGATTCGGGTATCGACTGCCGACCAGATACAAGCAGATCCCAGACGCTATATCGGAGGGAAAACTTATTCAATCTATAAGAACTATCCGCCGGGTAAGTTGACGACGACAGACAAAATCGCTACGGACTGGTTTCTTATTGAAGAACCGGTTCCGGAGCAAGCATGGACGATGACGGAAGAAACAAAAGAGATACTGGGTTATCCGTGTAAAAGCGCAAGATGCTTTTTCAGGGGCAGGGACTACATCGCTTATTATACCGATGAAATACCGGTGGCCGACGGCCCTTGGAAGTTCGGCGGCCTCCCCGGCTTTATTATGGAGGTACGAGATGCCAAAGACCATTATTCCTTTGTCTGTGTGGGAATAAATTCCAAGTCCGATCGTCGTATCACGATGCCCGATGTACCTTATAACAAGACTTCACGCGTGAAATTTTATCGAACGAAATATACTTACGACATCAATCCGCTGGGTTATCTCGAAACGGTCAGCGGCATCAAGGTGAATGTTACGGATAACGGAGAGACAAGAACCGATCTCGCTAAGCCTCGCGGATTGACTTACGATTATATGGAGACAGACTGGCGGAAGGATTAAAGAATGCTCGTATGAGAATCATAACAACGATGTTCGCTGCATTCTTCGGCCTGTCTGTCGTCTATGGTCAGACGAAGGAAGTTCGCGGAGTAGTGCTCGATAAGGACGATCAATCTCCTGTTGCCGGAGTGATCGTACAAGTTAAAGACGGATCAGGCCGAACCACTGATTCATACACGATAACGAATGATCAAGGTGAATTCAGCATACGATATCATATGGCTGTCCCGGACTTGTCTTTAAGGTTTCAATGTATGAGTTATGCTCCTCAAACCATTAAGTTGGGTGTGTTATCTTCGCCTCTGACCGTATATCTCATCCCCCGGCCGACGCGGCTTAACGATGTGATCGTCAGGGCACCGGACATAGAGCAGCGAAGCGATACGCTGACCTACTATATGAGCAAGTATGCCACACCCGCGGACAAGCATCTTGCGGATGTGCTGAAACGCCTGCCGGGTATAAAAGTGGAAGAGAACGGGCAGATCAAATACCAGGGTGAGCCGATTAATAAATTCTATATCGATGGTTCCGATTTTATGGATGGTCGTTACGGATTGGCAACCGAAAATATCTCCCCTTCGGATGTGGCGAGTGTCGACGTTCTGGAGAATCATCAGCCCGTTCAGGTATTGAAGGGATTGGAATTTTCCCGGCAGGCAGGACTGAATATAAAATTGAAAGAAGAAGCGCGTCGTCAATGGATCGCCATACTTCATGGAGGCGTAGGAATGTCGCCGTTTTTATACGATGCGTCCGCGTTTGCCATGCGTATCGCCGGCAAGTGGCAGAGTATGGAGACGGTTCGTGTCAACCGTACCGGATGGAATCCGGCTTCGCAAAGCCGGCGGCAGATTGAAAGCCGCATTTTGGGCAATGAGGATGTCGATCAGCTCTGGGACGATCATATCACAGTCGGTCAGCCGTCCTCACCGATCGACGAGCAGAGAACCCGCGACAATTTTTCCATACTTGCCCATACCTCGAACTCGTGGCATACAGGCAAAGGCAAAGATTTGAAATTCAATCTGACATACGAAGGGAACAGACTGGATTATCTGACCGCGTATGAAACGCATTATTTTGATGAAAAGATTCCGCCTTTCATAGAGCGAAAGACGATGCGGACGCAGGCACACCGTTTGGGCGGGCATTGGGCGTTGCAGGTCAATCGTCCTGCATGGTTCCTGAAAAACAATCTCTACGTCGATGCGGATTGGGATCAGGCGAATTCGACGATAGGCGGTACACGTTCTCTTTTGCAAAAGGCCGAGACGCCGTCTTTTCAAGCTGCGAACGATTGGCAGACAGTCAGGCGGTTAGATAATCGTTTACTCACGCTTTCGTCACGAAACAGCTATGTGTATAAACCTCAATCTTTGCATGTAACGGCTGACTATTCCGTCGTACAGGAAGTGAAGATTGCAGATTTTCGCTCCCTTACGGAGGCTCGTTACGGTTGGCTGTTCAACCGATGGAAGGTATCTGCCCGTGCAGGAATAGATATGAATCATCATAACATAGACGCAGATTTGCACGGAATCGCGCTTGCTTATCCGACACGGAACGAGACGGGTTTCTCCTTGTTGAAGACCTACCTCTCACCGGACGTTTCGTATCAACCCAACAGATGGTCGTTTACCTTATCTGTTCCTGTGATCTATCATTTGCATCATATCCGAAATAAGCTGACCGGTGAAAATCTGACAAAGCATTATGTTTCCCTGACTCCTTCATTTTATCTCCGTCATCAAATCAGCGCGAAGATGGATATAGCGGCACAACTCAAGTATTCCCTGCCCCCGCCTAAAGCGGATATACATTTCCGGAATGTTGTGATGAATGATTCTCGAAATTTAACGGTGCCCGAAGATGTTCCCGAACGCAGAGAAGAACGTGCGGCAACCTTGCACTTCAGATATCGGAATCCCATTACTTTGTTGTTCTTTCACGGGATGGGTAAACTGGAATGGAATCGTCATCCATCGATGAGGAGTCAATTGTTTATGAAGGATTATATCGTTCACTCGTTCGTTCCGATCAAGAATGAGAGTAGGAATTTAGTGGTAAACGGCAGCGTAAGCAAAGGTTTGATGTCGGGCAAGCTGACCTTGGGACTTGATGCCGGCCATGTACGAGCTTGGAATGCATCCGTGAAGCAGCATGTCGAGTTTCCGTACATATCGACAACGACTTTTGCACAACCGTATCTGAAAGGCTTTTTTACCAATGGCTTGTCGATGGATTATCGTCTGTTGTATACAAGGAATACGCTGGCGATTGAATCTTCCGAAAAAAGCGCTTATGATGTATGGAAGCAATATCTCGCCTTTACGATTATACCGGATAAAGCGTGGCAAATCGGTATCGGCGGTGAACATTACCGTACCCGATTCAGTTCCGGCAACTCAGCTCACCTGATTCTGCTCGATGCATCGGTAAGATGGACCATATCCAAGCGTGCCGGTTTCAGTCTGACAGGCATGAATCTTCTGAATCGGAGCGTATACCGCTACGCGAACTATGGGTTGTTAAACGAAACGAGTTACACGTATGGCATACGTGGACGGAGCATCATGGCCAGCGTTCAGATCAGGCTGTAAAAAGCGCGTTGGACTCCGACACGAACGGTTATTTACAGTACAACTCTACGGTCGTTCCGTTCATTTCGTAACGCATCGAAGAAGTCAGCGATAAGATGTCGAGCGCGCTCCGGATACTTCCTCCGCCCAGTGTACCGGAGAATCGGACGGTACGCAGCTCTTCGGAGGCAAATTGGATTTCGACATTGAAAACACGCGAGAGCGTATGGGCAATCTCGTCGAACGAGCGGTTTTCGAAGTAAATATTGCCTTCCTTCCATTGGATGAAATCGGCCGCATACACTTTTCCGGTCGATGATGTACGATTCGTCCGGTCGAAAATAATCCGTTCGTTTTCGGAAAGGATATGTTCCTGCCCTTCGGTATTCACCCGGACGCTTCCTTCCAACAGCACGGAGGAGATGTACTTGTCGTTGCGGTAAGCCGTTACGTTAAATGCTGTGCCGAGTGCCTGCACATCCATTTCTCCTGCCGTTACGACAAAAGGACGTCGCGCGTCTTTTTGAACCTCAAAATAAGCCTCTCCTTCGAGGAAGACCCTTCGCTCGTTGCGGTTGAAGTTACCGTCGTAAGTAAGCGTTGAGCCGGAATTGATCCAGACCCGGCTTCCGTCCATCAGCTGCACTTCGGCTCTCTCTCCGTAAGGGGCGGTGATCGCCACGACCTTGTCGGCGGAGACCGGACGAGAGGTGAAAACATAGACTGTCCATGCGGATACGACAGGAAGTATCCATACGGCAGCCCATCGCATCGCCTTACGCCACGAACGATTAAGGCGTACTTGTTTATCCTCAGGCAGAATGGACGCGCGTATTCGTTCGTACATCCGGTTCTCCGTGCCGTGATCGATGTCACATGCCGCTCGCTCCAACCGATTTTCCATCAGTCGGTCGATTTGTTTATCGTGCCGAACCCGGTCGAAGAGACGTTCTTTTTCTTCTTCCGTGGCTTCGTTGCGGATATATTTTTCAAATAGACGGATATAATCGTTTTTTTTCATTTTTCTTTATATGATGATATACACAGTACAATCGACGGTGCCGATTCCCCGAATACGATATCATACAATTATACTAAATTAACAGAATGAGGCCGAGAAGAAATAATCGATGGTAGTTCTTTTCAACATGTTTACGAATGAATTTGACTGCCAGCCATAGCTGCGTTTCTACCGTACTTACGGAAATCTGCATGATTTCGGCGATTTGCTTGGTCGATAGATCGTTTTTCCGGCTCAAGATAAAGATTTTTTTGCGCGACGGAGGCAACTGTTCGATCAGCTCATCGATAAATTGTTCGAGCCACTTGGCGTCGAGTTCTTTTTCCACGACGGTGTCGCAGGCAGGTTCTTCACGTAGCACGAACTCTTGGTACAAGTATTCCATCGTCTGTCGTTGATATTTGTTTATCAACATGTTTTTGGCGATCACGGAAAGGAAAGAAAGAATTGACTTTTCGGGATCGATTTCGCGATGCACTTCCCACAATTTGATAAAGACCGACTGTACGATTTCTTCGGCCATATAGCGGTCGCCGTGCGAGAGGGTCATCATAAAGTTGTAAAGCTTTCCCGCATATCGTTTGTAAATGGCTTCGAAGGCTTGACACGAGCCATTTTTTAAGGCGATCAGTTCTTGCTTTTCGACAGACATCCCTCTCTGTTACAGACTAACGGAGGATATATCGGAACAAAAAGCTCCGGCATATCCTCCGAATGTATTGCTTTTACTTAGCCGTATCCAGTTCGTATCCCCACGACTTTCCTTTCTCGGTGGCCGGGAGTCCTTTCGTCATCCATACCGGAGCGGGATCGCCTTTGAGGTAGTGGTCGAAGAACTGTTGCAGACGGATGGAGAGGTCTTTGCAGTTACGGCGTTCGCGGAGGTTGTGCGCCTCGTTGTTGTATTGGAGCATCCATACGGGTTTGCCCATGCGCCGCAGCGTCATGAAATACTCGATACCCTGATACCAGGGTACCGCGCCGTCTTTGTCGTTGTGCATAATGAGCAGTGGCGTGCGCACTTTGTCGGCAAAGAACACCGGCGAGTTGGCAATGTACAAGTTCAGCGAGTCCTGCATCGTCGCACCGATACGCGACTGCGTCTGTTCGTACTGGAACTGTCGGCTGCGTCCCGATTCCCAGCGGATGCCGCCGTATGCGCTCGTCATGTTCGATACGGGCGCGCCTGCACCGGCCGCCTTGAACATATCGGTGCGCGTTACTAAATAAGAAACCTGATAGCCGCCCCAGCTCTGTCCCTGAATCGCCATATTCGCTTTGTCTACCCACGCATTCCGCGCCAGCGCCTCGGCGCCCGCAACGATGGCGTTGTAGGCGTCTTCACCCGGACGACCTACCGTATAATGGATGTCGGGCGTGAAGACCACATACCCGCGACTGACATAGAACGGGATATTGATAATCGAACGGCTGGGAGCAGGCGTGTGGTGAGCGTACAAGTTGTCGGAATGTTTCTCGTAGAAGTAAATCATGACCGGATACTTTTTATTCGGGTCGAAGCCTTCGGGTTTGTAGACGATTCCCTGCAAGGGGATGCCGGCGAAGGATGTCCACGCGAACAGTTCGGCCGTGCCCCACGTGTAATCGCGCATCTGGGGATTGATGTCGGTCAGCTTGTCGGCCGTCTTCCAGAGGCTTTTCGTGACATGCAAATCGGTTGACGTCTGGAAATTGCCTTTCAGAAAAGCGAACACATCGGCTTTCCTGGCTTTCACGACCGACGGGAATGTGTATGTGTCGAGCGTCCGTTTCTGCAACAGATTACGTCGTCCTGTTTTCAGCGTATAAAATCCGTTTTCTTTGCTGCGTTTATCGAATGCGGAGAGCAGCAGCTGGTCGTTCGGCGCGAAGAAACGTTTCTCCGGGTCGGTACGTACGTAGCGCAGTACGAGGGAGTCGCTGCGTCCTTTCCCGAGCGTGAAGTTTTCCGGTTTTTTGATGCCTTTCGGGTCGATTTTCCAGATATCGAACGCATCGTTGAGTAACACGTATTCATCGTTTTCACCCCATCCGGTAAGTCCGTACGAACCGGGCAAAGAAGGGGTATCGTGTTCTTCGTTCCAGAAATGGACACCGAGGTCTTTCGTCAGATTAACGGTCGTGCGGGAGTGGTTGTCGAACGCAAACCAGTGGCGTTGAGCGGCGTCCCACCAGATCGTATAATTTCCCTGGGGGGAGAGTTCCGGACGGCCGCCCATGGCGCGTGCCACAGGTTGCAGATGCCCGGTTTCGAGATCGTATGTCCACGCATCGACCCGGGGTGAGATATCCCACTGCGTTTCCAGCCGGTAAGGTCGGTCGGACCCGAGAAGAGCAAAGCGGCCGTTGTTCTCGTTGGCGATGCTACAGAAAGGCATTTCTTCCGTTGCTACAGAAAGAAAAGCTCCCGGTTTTTTCGGGTCGATGACACCCATATAAGTACGGTTCTGTTCTTGTTTCAGTTCGATAAGCTGCTGCGGCTGGATAAGCGGGTCTTGCCAATGCCAGATATCGAGTTTCGCCATTTCGAAGTCGACGATCGTCGTGTCTTTGGGTGCCTGCTTCGGTGCCGCTCCGATTACAATCCGTTCCCCGTCCTTACTGAAACGCGGGGCTGAAAACTCGTTGAAGATCCACCCTACGGGCAGTCCCGACACGTTCTTTCCGGCGAGCACGACCGCCGAGTCGGCGCCTTTTTTGAAATAGCGCACGTCGAACGATTTCTGCTCAATCTTCGACGTATCTGTTGTGGCTAGATAAACGAGTTGTTCTCCCGGCTCGTCGAACACGAACGATTTGTATTCGGCCTTTTCATTCGAGATAGTTCGGCGTACGCTGTTTTTCAGATCGAAGAGAAGCACTTCGGGTCTCTTTGTCGAGTCTTTTTTGTCCGGCTCGGTGTTCACCGCAAAAGCATTCCCGTATTTATTGAAGAGATGGTTTTTGGCGTCGTGAATCGTATCTTCGTGTTGCGTAATCAGGTTGCGGAGAATCAGCAGTTCTTTTTCTTTCTTCTCTTTCTTGGCCGTATCTTTCGGCGCCGTAACGGTATACGCAATATGGCGGGCTATCTCTTCGGGCGCCTTGAAGGATTTTATTCCTGCCACCTTTTGCAGTGCGAATGTCCGGTTGTCGACGATCACCAGCGAATCCTTGGGCTGGTCTTCCGGTTTTTTCTTTTTGATCCGAGCCTCGCGTCGTATGGCAAAGGGCGCTTTGACAAGCCCTACCGTGAATGTGCCCTCGGGCGAGACGGCATACGTCTTGACCCGTTCGACGGTAAGCGTCCGGTTTTTAGTCAGATCATGAATCCACAGTGTGGTGTCGCCTTCCTGCGGCCGGATCAGCGCCGTCAGGATTTTCCCGTCGTGGCTGATATGGATGTTCGAAAGACTTTTCCAGCCGTCATAGACCGAATGATCAAGGGGTTTCTTTTGGGCATACGAAGCCGTTGCCAGAAGTAAAAACAGACAAGTAGAGAGAATTTTTTGTTTCATAGTATACGTTGTTTTTTATGTTTGATTTTTGGGTTACAAAAGTAGGTTATTTTTCGGAATAAAAAACGATTTGATGCAGGCGGGTCGTATTGGAGATAAAAGAAAATGCCGTAAACGGATGCAAAGTTGATGCGAATATTCAAACAGACAAATAAAATCGGTTAAAAAGAGGGGATATGATAACGGAATCTCTTTTTTTGATATCGTGTGTGGTTGGTAAGTCTTATAAAAGAAATAATCTGATAAAAAGAAAAAGGGTACTGACACCTTGCTAATACGGTTTGCCAGATACCCTTTCGAATAGATATTATTCTGCAAAAATGTTAGACTTATTCGACAAAGACTTTATACGAATGCCCATCGGCAAATCGAATGACATAGTACCCGCTTTCGAAATCGTAAGTGGTAAGTCCGGCTTGTACTTCTTCACGTTTATACAGTTGTCCCATCGCAGTATAAATATACATTGCTTCGTTACGTTCTGTCTGTATGTACAATTTACCTTTATAGCTCCAGACCTTTTTTATGTTGTCTATTACAGGCTTGTTGGCAAGTGGTGTAATCCCCGATACGATTACTTTCAGATTGCTCGTTACGGTTCGTACGCGTATCTGCATCACGCTGTCAGAGAGCATGGTGCGTTCAATACCTCCACTAAACTCTGTCCATATCGGATTGTCGGTGGTGACGTCAAGATATTTTAGACTGTATCCTTTTTTTGCTTTTACGGTAAAGATAAAATCCTGCCGACTGCTTACATACAGCATGCCGTTAGCCGAAGGAGTAGTTTCTGCCGTATTTGGCACAATCAGTTGGATATACCGTCCTATTCCGCTTATTTTCTCGTCACAGAAGCTGATGTAGCACTGCTTGCTGGATATGCTGTCGCCACAGAGATTTTTGACCGTAACCCGGTAGAAAGCGGAAGAATCTTTGGCTAAAGCCCGATAACTTCTTTGGTTAGCTCCGGGTATGGGTAATCCGTTCCTGTACCATTGATACAGCAGGTGATGCCCCCGGACTCCGACAGTCAGATCATAACTTCTTCTTTCACAGTTTCGAATAGGTGCTTTTAGTTCTTCCGTTATAACCGGGAATTCACGGAAATAGACGTTCATCGTATCGGAGCTGATGATATTGGGTGGAGTTACGGTGTCGTTAACCATTACGTGATAGCTGCCGGATTGTCTGACTACAAGGAATGTGTCTCTTGCTCCGGCAATGGAATCACCGTCTTTATACCACCTGTAGCTCACATCCATCCCTCCGGCCTTGACAAAGAGCGTATCGTGCGAAGTGCAGATATACTTCATCGTGTCCAGATTTTTGATAAACCATGGGCGCAGCCATATCCGGACACGGTAAGGGAGACGGAGGCTACCGTTTCCGTATTCCGTACCATTGATTACGGGGGTAAAGTAGAAGACCGTATCTCCTACCATAGCCGTATCGGTAGGGACATTGATCCATGGGTTACTGCTGCTTGTAACAGCTCCGCCTGTTTTTTCGTTGTACCATTTGCCATCAAAACTACGACTGGTAATCTCGAACCTTGCCGTGTCACCGATCCATGCGATGTGTGGCCATTCCACAGCGGTGAAGAGGGCTGCTTTTTGGGTCTTCCGGCCGAGCTTCATCGGCTGATCGGGACAGCCGCCCTTGAATGTTACCGTGCTCTGTATGGAGGCTTGTATCGAATCTACGGGATTGGCTGCACGATCCTGTCCGTTAGGCGTATATATCAATGGAACATAACAGTGGATGACGGAATTGTGTCCTTTCGTGGCATCGTTGTTGTACTCCGTAATCGGGAAAGGAAGTTTCAGCGTGCGCACGCCGGAGGTGACAGTGTTTGCGGCAACGGAGTCGCGCCGGTCAAGAGTTGCCAACGAGCCGGAAACGCCTTTGTACCGGAAATAAGCGCTATCGATGTCGAGTACATCCGGTAATAGAACTTCCAGGTAATCGTTTGCTTTCATCGACTGAGATGCTCCGTAATGTCTCTTGATTTCGAGCTGAAGCGTATCACGTCTGTGGCCTTCGTTAAAGGCAAACGATACATGGGGCGATCCGGCCGATTTGGGGGCTATCTGCGTCTCGAAATCGTAGTCATAGTTTATATCTGGTTTGTACGCTCCCGATATAAACGCTTGCCCGTTGCCGTTAGCAGGGTCGCCACAGATATTTTGGGCATACATGGTTCCTTTGAATACGATCTTTTTGAATATCTCCGTCGAACACAAGGCACGGAATTTCATCCGGATCTGTACTTTGCGTTTTGCGAGGTCGGCGGCAGGCGGATTACCCTGCGTACCCGGCAGAATCAGGTTTGCACCCAGTGCGGGTATGCCGGTCGTATTTACTTGCAGGCGTGCGGAACGCTCCGTATGATCGTCGGATGCGGGTCCAAACCGATTGACCAGCAGTTGCTCCATTGCCGAACCAGCCGGAAGTGGGGTGCTTGTGCCCACCGGATATTCGATCTCGGCACTGCCCGGCACGTAAACTTGCCCGATGGGTACGGTCAGCTCCATTTCTACTTCTTTCACCATCCCGTCGGAGGCGTTGGAGTTCAGAGAAGCCGTAATCGTATAGGCATTGGAAGCGTCGTTCGGGCTGGCTTTGATGCTGTCGCGATCGCTGACGATAGCGGCATCGATCGTCGCACTTGTTGAAGGTTTGATACGGAAGACCCGTTTATCGATGATATGATCGTCGTTGGGATTCAGCGGGAGCGTTGTGTTGGGTGCCCACGATGCGCCGAAGCCCGAGCAGGCATATACCGTCACGGAATCGTAGGGGCATACGGTCACCATGCTGGTATAAACCGGGGTATAGAAACGGGTATCATTGGATGCCAGATCATTGACTTTTACCCAGCAACCGCCGTTCGGATCGTTAATGTTCTGGCCCGCGTGAGGAGTACCCGAACCGGTCGGGATCAGTTGAACATCTTTCAGTTTGCCGCTGAAATAGAACCATACGTCATTGAGCGCGTCGGTGGTTTTGTTCTCCAGTTTCAGTCGCGGGCCGGTCGTATAGGGGCCGTAAGAGATCACTTCGTAAGGTGGCGGCGCATCGATGGAGAAGTTCGCCTTGGAATCCCAGATCAGCAGTGGATAACGTGTAGACTTCTTTTCTTCGTCCTGTCCGGTACGGAGGTTATGGAAGATTCGCGTAATCGTCACAGCAGACGTATCTTTCCGTACAAATGACGGATTAATCTTCAGGGTTATCTCCGGATTCAGGGTCCAGCTATCTTTCCAGAGCCGCCACTTGCCGCCTCCCAGCGGACCGGTGGGATTGGTTGTTTGGAACAGCTGTGAGAAGTCGTATGTTCTCCGGCTGGGGGTAGAGCCCGGTTCGGAGTTCAGCGTCTTGGAACCGAGTGCCGGTACTCCGTGTTTGCTTACCGTAATCTGATCGTCCATCGTATAGCCCGGCGGCAATTCGTAGGTGATCTTTTTCAGATAGTAAAAGTAACGTGCCTCGTTTACGAATGGGGCTATTGCTACCTGGCCTCCGACTACGGGGTCGAAAGTTACCGTTTTAGAGGCCCGGGTTTCGAATTTGACCGTCGGAGCACCTCCCTCTGTGCCAAGTGAGCCTACTCGTACATAATGGATCTTTATGGGAAGTACCTGTGCATTGTCGGCTCCTTTTCCTTGTGTGAATGGATCGGCCAGTGAGGTTTCGCTCACCTTAAAAAGGGTCGAGAGGATACCATCGGTTTTAGTGTAAAAGTTTCCTGCCGGCCGATTCACGGTAAAATCAATTTTGATTTCGACTGTGGCTCCGGCAGGGAATTTGGTTGGGTTTCGAAGTATGAAGTAGCTTTTGTTTCCGGTCATCGGTTGGTGTTTCAAATCAATGCCGGACACTGCAGTGCCGTTTACTTTGACTTCGAATGCCGACGTGTTCGGGATAAAATATTTTCCGGGTCCTGCTCCGACCGCCATGTTTCCCTCCATCGGCAGATAAAGGTATTCGTAAGCAGTGCTGCCTGCTTCTACCTGTCCTTTCCAATGGAACGAGCCGTGGTCGTCGGTAGCAAAACGCGTATGGTCTACATCTGCATCGGGCAGTTTCTGAGTACCATTGTCGGGATCGCCGTCGTTGTTTGTGTCCTTGTATCCGATGTAATCCGTGTGGCGTTTGAGATAAAACGTATCCATCCCGATGCCCTCCTGCTTGCAGATATGCGCAACCGGCTGTTTGAGCAAGGTCGTATTCGGAAGCGTCGCGTCGCTCCACACCTGATCGGTTGTCCAACGAACGGTATCCTCTTTATTTACCGCGCCGCAGGGGGCCGATTTATACGTGACATGCAGATAGCCGCGGAAGTTGCCCGGATTGCTGACGGTGCCGGTCGCCCGGATTTTGATGGATCGTTTTTGGGGCGAATGGATGGTGGGGGTGAAAGACAGGGCCGCCGGGAAGGTGCCCGTGCCATCTTCGTTTGGCGTGATTTTCATATCCTCGATCGTCAGCCATGCAGGAGTCTCTACTGTAAACACGGCATCTGCCTGATCGATCTGTCCGAGATGTACGTGTGTCTTGCCGGTAAACGTCTGTTGCCCTTTGAATATCTGTTTGGGCAAAGGGAGTCTGTCTGTATGGGCCGGAAGGGCTAGTTCGGGGGCTGTCCTTCCACTCAATTTGGCTGTGTTCTCGGCGCAAAAACCTTTGATGTTGCCGATTAAAATTGAGAACGAATTACAGGTAAAACCGAAAGGTCCATTCAGGCTCGGACCCGGACGGTTGGTGGCTGGCAGGTCGAATATATCGCCGTTATGAGTGGCCATGTAGAGAGTCACGGTTGTTCCGGGCGGTATGACCTCGTGTATGGTCATATTGTTGAAACTACTCACCATACGAGAGTATGCAGGTTTCAGTTGTCTGGGCGGGTTGAAACCGTATGTTTCTCTTTTATTGGGATAAATTCTTTTGAGAGGGCCGCTGCCGATCTGGATATATATCTTGGAGGTATCGATGCAATTGTAAAAAGCAGGAGTAGAACAATTCACAATGTTGAAAGAGCGTATGGCAGTAGTGCCGGTATTGGTTAAAACTGTTCTGACCCACGTGAGTGTTCCGTTTTTAGGTACGTTATTGGGATGTATTACCGAGGCGCTGCTGTTATTGGCCGTTACGTAGTTGCAGCTGTTGACGGTAAGTGTCGGAACGCCGCTTGTTCCGCCCATGGCAAGCGTAATCTGCTGTTCGGACGAAGTATGGCACGCCGTTCCGCCGGCAGGGAAGCGCGCCATGGCTTTGATGTGCTGGAATCCGCAGATAGAAGGGGTTCCTACGGCATTGAAGGTGATCTTCTTGCTGTCGGTCTGGTCGATCATACTTCCCCCCATGTTGGCAGGCGAAGCGAAGGTGAGCGTGTAGGTGCGTCGTCCATCGGGCAAAGTGGCAGCAACGGCACTGATCGCCGTGGTGTTGAGTTTGAAGTTGGAGAGAGTGATTTCCGACGTGCTGACGGTGAACGTCACCTGAGCCGACGAGGCTTTGTCGGCCGAAGCCGTTTTCAGGTAAACGGTAACTGTTTTGGGGGTTGTCGGTGTCCCGCCGAAGTCTATATTGTCTCCACCGGCAGGCAACCCGATCTGCAGAATGGGGCGTACGGCATTGGCAGTAACGCTGTTGCTCGCTTTGGAGTTTATGCCACTCAGCACGGCTAATTGAAAGGTAACGACACCGGGATTGATGCAGCCCGTGGTTTTCACCTTGAACTGAACCTCTACTTCGTGGTTTTGGGCTATGGTTCCTCCGCTGAGTGTAACCTCCTGCCCGTTTTGCGTTTTAGTGAATGTAATTCCGCCTATAGGTGCGGAAAAATTTTCTACTTCCACATCGTTCGGCAAGGTGATCTTCACTTTCGAATCGGTCAGTGCACTACCCTGTGGAGTGAATCGATAGGCAATGGTAAGCGGCTCGCCATAGGCTACCAGTCGGTTACTGCCGACGATTTTCGGATAGCCGTCGGCTATCCGAACCGTTTGTGCATGTGCTGACCAAATTGCACCGAGCAAGCATAAGAGAATCAGTATTCCCCTAAGCAGAGTTGATAAATGATGGGAATGACTCCATTTGTACTTTTTTTTCATTTTTCTTGTTGTTTATAGTTTATAAAATAGTATGGTGTATATTGTCTGTCAGTATTGCTGTTACAAATGCTTGGTGACGAACAAGAGAGTGGCTGAAATTGGCCATCTGAAATTGAGATGGTGTTTGACAGTGTAAAAAGAGAGAAGAAAATACAAAATCTTTGGAAATACAGTTGTATATCCAAAAAGGGTGAAAAATATATTTATTAAATAATGTTAATGGGGGGGGGGGGGTAGAAGTATAATTTCGTTAGCGTTTCGGTCAACGAAGTCGACCGACAAGGATTGATCCCTGCATACGAGCCGGCTGGGAAGACCGATTTTTCCATACAGATATGGAAAAATTCTTTCTCCTCCGTCTTATTTCGTGAAGAAAGTTTAGTCCCGTGATGTGAAACCATCTTTTTCATGTTTATGCATTAAATAGTGGTGCAAAGGTAATCATTTTTTTGTAATGGAGATGTTTTTAGAAAAAAAAGTGCAAAAATAGAAACGAATGATGTGTTTATCCGGGTCCGCTTCGGCCATTTTCGATCAGCCCTACCGACGTTGTATGTCGGCCGAACCAACGTCCGGCTGCTGGTTTTCGCTCGACACGTAACGGGAGGAATCCCGAACATTAAGCCTTCCGATAACGACATTAAGCCTACGGGCCACATCGATTAATTTAAACGACAACTGTGTGCCAATTGAACGACAGTTGTGATCCAATTGTCCCACAATTGTGATCCAGTCGGAACACAACTGTGAGACAAGTTGAAGATACGTATCCAAAACCTTAATGATAACCTCCCGAAAGCTTAAGGGTACGTATCGAAATGTGTAAAGGAAAGGAGTGATTAGCTTATCGGTCGGTGAGTATGACGATTTATTTCAATACGATTCCTCCGTACGAGACGGAAATATTGACGGAGGCGCTCGGATTGTTGCTTTTGCCGGCCGTACCGACGATACACCCTTGCTTCTTCAGCGATACGTTATGGAACGTAAGGTTGCCGGTGTCGATCTTTCCGTAGTTGGTATAAAGAGCGGCTTTGAAGGCATGCTCTTCGGTCAGTCCGATCTTTACATTGCTGTATGCCGCGTCGACGCGGATTTCCGAAAAGTCGTTCGCCACTTCGGCGATTTTCAGTCCGCCGTATCGCAACCGATCGGCTGTCAGCCGTTTGTTCAGTTTACCGATTCGCACGTCGGTGTAGCCCGTTTCGATTTCGAAGTCGGTCACCGATTCGATCCGGTAATGATCATACTTCGAATCGGCCACAACCTGCTGGGCTTCGTCGATTTTGATGCCGGAATATTTGCTTTCGACGGAAAGATTGTTGCATTTGTTCATCGTCACGTTGCCGTAACTGATGTCGATCGTCGCCTTATGAACGGCGTTTGCGAAAAGATTTCCGTATTTGAGTTCGACGGTGAGCGGTTGCGTGAGGTTATCGAGGTAAATATTCCCGTACTTGTTTTCCAGCAGCGGAATGACGCTTTTGGGGGCGGTGACGGTATAATGTACCGAACGCCCGCAGTTGTTGCAGTTGATCGGTTCGAATTTGGTATGGGCCGAAACCCGATTGCCGCTGTGGGAGAAATCGACCGACACGCTCTCGGCATATTTTCGGGCGGCTTCTTCGGTGCGTCCTTCGCCTCTGATTTCGATCTTGAACGTGATTTTGCGGTTCGTTCCTTCGATGATCCGGATGTTGCCGTATTTATTTTCGATCGAGAGAACAGGATTGTCGCCGACGGAAAATTCCTTGACAATTTCTCTTTTATACTCTTTCCGTGCGGCGAAGGCTCCGGTTGCCAACAAGGTGATGGCTAAAATAAACAGAATCTTCTTCATGATGTTTTTATTTGATGAGTTATTAAATTCATTTGTATTTGCTGCAAAGCGTTAATTCTGGACGAATAGACGCTGACGATCAACGTAATTTTATGCTCGTCGGTCATCTGAACGTCCGGCATCTGTTCGGCTTCCATCGTCTCTAATTCTTCGAGGACTTTGGCGCGTTCGTTTCCGTCCATCGGGCTAAGCATTTGTTTGGTCGTTTCCAGTTCGTTTTCAAACAGCATGGCGTAATGGTTCTGCACATCGGCCGGCGAGTCTTCCGACGAGAGCGGTGCGGTCGTCTCCGGTCGTGAGGTGAACAGCCAGATGCCGGCCATTACGGCGGCAGCCGTTGTGACGACGCCCGTCAGGATGCGCAACACGCGATTCCGCCGGTTGTTCGCTTTCGTTTCGTGCGTTACGTGTGTATCCGTCCCGACTTCCGATGTCGTTGCGGCGTGCAACGCTTCGAGTCGGCGGGCAAAGCGTTCGCGGTGTCCGTCTTTTGGTTCACCACACGCGAAAATTTCGTGCGAATGCGTTTTGATTGTATGTTCTAATCTATTCTTTTTCTTGTTCATATCTGTTTCTTCTGATGCAATACGTTACGTAATCGGGACAATCCTCTCGTGTACTGGACGCGTACGGTCGAGGGGTTGAGTTGCAGCCTCGCGGCGATATCGGCAAAGCTCATATCGCCGAACAAGCGCAGGCTGAGGATGCTCCGGTAGCCGGCGGGTAAGCGTCCGATACCAGTGCGTATTTCATCGATACCGGGCTGTTCGTCGGCCGGCTCGTCTTCGTCGGCTGGTTCCGTCAGCTGCTCTTCGTCGATCGAGGCGTAAAAGTTTTTCTGCCTCCGTACCATGTCGATGGCCGCGTTGGTTGCGATCCGCCGCAGGATGCGTTCCATCGCCTGCGCGTCGTCGTTGAGCAGTTCGGGACGGACGAAGATTTTCAGCAAGGTGTCCTGCATGATCTCTTCGGCTTCGTCGCGATTGCCGACAACGGCCGCGGCGCTCTGATAAACCGGGCGGAAGAAGCGGTCGTAGAAAGCCATCTGCGCTTGTTGTTCGCGTCTTCGCACGCCATCGATGAGGTTTTTGTATTCGTTATCCATTCGTTTGACTGTTCATCCTTATAACGAGGCCAAGGGCGATTTGCTACAACGAAGGTAGAAAAAATACGGTATTTCGAGTTCGACCGCATCCTGTTTTGTTGCATCCAAATTACGCGATACACTCTTCGGCGTGTACCATTATTTAATTGTCAATTGTCAATGGTTAATTGTCATGCCGGGTACATGATTCGGCGGGTACCATGCATAACCACTGACAATTAACCGTTAACAATTAATATAATTCAGGCTTTCAGCCCTCCGCCGAGATGCGACTTTTCCCCAACGCTTCGCATTGGGCTGAATTAAGGCGCCCTTTCAGGGCTTTTGTTTAATTGTTAATTGTCAATTGTCAGTTGTCAATGGTTATTTTCCGGGTACATGCCGAATCATGTACCACGCATGACAATTAACAATTAACAATTATAATTCAGGCTTACAGCCCTCCGCCGAGATGCGACTTTTTCCCCAACGCTTCGCATTGGGCTGAATTAAGGCGCCCTTTCAGGGCTTTT
>NZ_JAUMYS010000015.1 GCF_030528505.1 Tannerella sp. | reverse complement strand
AAAAACAGCTGTTTGAATGCCGGATACTCAGTTTCCAGGGCAAAAACAGCTGTTTGAACGCCGGATACTCAGTTTCCGCCCTTTGCACCCATCGCGGGTGGGGGCCGGGAAAGATTACCAGCCCGGGTTCTGCTTCAGGTTCGGATTCATCACCAGATCGTTGGCAGGGATGGGATAGAAATAGAGTTTATCGTTCCATGTGCGTTTCTGATCTTTCATGAAGACGAGCGTATGTCCGTCGTCGGCAAGCTGCGTGTTGTTGTTGGCTCCGTTTTCGAGCGTTTTCCCGACGTAGAGGTAATATACGCCGGGCACTTTCTGGGGCTTGCGGTCGAGCGTGAAGCATACGTCGAGTTTGCCGTCGCCATTCATGTCGTAAGGCACATCGAGCTCCGGGATATAAATGCCGTCCCACACTTTCGTGGCGGCCTCGCCGGCCTTCCAGCGGCAAATGTCGGCCCACGAGAAGCCTTCGAACGAAAGCTCGATGGCGCGTTCGCGGCGTATCTCGAGTATCTCCGGATTCGAGACGGAGGGAAAGAAGCGACTTTGCAGGTACGGATCGGGCACGGTCGGTTTCTTGTCGAGTCCTCCGGTGATACCGGCACGGGCGCGCAACGCCCCGACGGTCGTTTTCCAATCCTCGTCAGTGAGCGTTCCCAGCTCGGCTTTGGCTTCGGCATAGTTGAGCAATACCTCGGCATAGCGGAACAGGGGCACGTTGTTGTCGCAGATATCGACATTGTCGTACTGCGTATCGTCGAGCGTAAACTTGCACGTATGGTATCCGGTGATGGCATAGGCATAGTCGGGCGCGGTCGGCACCGCCTCGCCTCCGCTGATGCGCGTGAACCCGGGCGTGCGAATCGTCTGTGCCAAACGGGTATCGCGATCCTTACACTCTTCGACGAAAGACGTCGTTCGGTAATCGGCTCTGGCCGTGAAAGGCGTCCCGTCGCGCATCAGATACGTGTGGACGAAAGCGCGCGTCAGGCTGGGGCATACGCCGAAGGTCACCGACGTCCAAACACGGTTGCCGGAATGTGCGACACCCAGTTTACCATCGAAGGTAACGGCATAGAGCACCTCGTCGGACACGGGTTTTTGCGTCACAAAGAGCTTGCGGTAGGAGCGCTCTACGCCGTCGGCCGTATAGACACGATACCCGGCCTTCATCACGAGGCGCGCCGCTTCTTCGGCTTCCTTGAGCCACGCCCCGGCCGATGCCGTCAAACCCGCCTCGGTATGATACTTGCGGAAGGTACCCTCCCACAGACAGACGCGCGACTTGAACGCCGCGGCGACCGTTCGCGTGATGGTGGAACACGTCTCGTCACGCTCCTTGAGGATGTGGGCGATAGCAAAATCGAGATCGGCCTTGATGGAGTCGACTATCAGCGTACGGCTGTCGCGGCCGGCGTATAAACGCTCGTCGTTCACTTCGAGCGGCCGGTTGATCCACGGCAGATCGCCGAAGCGCTGCATCATTCCGAAGTAGAAATATGCCCGGAAGAAACGCGCGATGCCGAGGTAATGATTGCGGGTGCGTACCGGCACAGCGGGACTGTTGCAGTTGACAATAAAGTAGTTGATGTTGCGCAACGTACCCCAATGCCATCCGGAGCTCTCTTCGGCACTAAATCCGTTTTCGGTCAGATATTTGACAACTTCGTTCGTAGCAATGTAGTACGAAGTGGTGTTACGCGCCGTATACGCGGGTAATTCATGATAGAACGAGTTCGTGTACATTTTCAAACCCGTTTCCGTCCGAAACACCGGCTCTTTCGAAACGGTCGCCTTCGGAAGTTCTTCCATATCGCACGCCCACAAGAAGGCGAGCGAACACATGATCGTATATATTGTTATTTTTTTCATCGTTCGTTTATTTTAAAAGGTGACAGATAAACCTACACTTACGCTTTTGAGTACCGGATAGCTGTATGACTTGCCGCCCCCCTGAATGATGGAGTTTGTGCCTCCACCCGTATCGACCATACTCTTTGCCTCGGTATCTTCGCCGTAAATCGTAGCCACGTCGAAGTTTTTCGTGTGTTTGTAAAGGGGCGACCAGGTCCAGAGATTCTCGGCCGAGAGATAAATCCTTGCCTGTTGCATCCTGACTTTCTCGGTCAGACGTTTGGGGAAGTTATATCCCACTTGCACATTCTTCAGGCGCAGATAAGCGACATTCTGCAAATAACGCGTCTGTACGACGGACAACTCACGCGTGCCCTGCAACGCTGTATATCCGCGATAACGCGGGAAATACGTGTTCGGATTCTCTTCGGACCAGATTTCGCCGATCATCGAACGGGGGATGTTGTTGTACGGACGGTTGTATTGTCCCCAGAACAGGGCATTGTCGGTGCCGGGCCACCAGTCCTGCTTGCCTACGCCCTGAAAGAAGGCGGAAACGAAAACTCCGTTCCAGTCGGCACCGAGGTTGATGCTGTACGTATAACGCGGCGTCGTGTTACCGATCACCTTGCGGTCGCCGGGATCATCGACTTTGTTCGTGCCGTAATTAATGACCCCGTCCTCGTTCAAATCCTTAAACTTGATATCACCGGGTAACCATTTCTTCGAGTTCGACGCATAGTAAAGCGACTGGTCGGCATGCGACTTGACATCCGCTTCCGACGTAAAGAACCCTTCCGTGACGTAGCCCCACACCTCGCCGACGGTCATACCTTCATAATAATCCGAAAGATGCTTCTGTTGATTGTTGTACCGGTCGATGGTCGAGGAATAATCGGCGAGCGTCAGACGCACATCGTACGAGAACGGTTTGCCGGCAAGCGTCAGGCGGTCGTTCCAGTTGAGGGTCAGCTCCCATCCACGGGTCGTCATATCGGCGTAGTTGCCTTTCGGCGTAGCGGCGCCGAACACGGCGGGAAGCGTGGTACCGACGGTGTACATATCTTTCGTCTTGCGCACATAGTAATCGCCCGAGAAGCGCATCCGGCCGTCGAGCAGACTGAAGTCCAGCCCGGCGTTGGCCGTCGTAGCCGTTTCCCATGTCAACTCGTTCGGGATGATGGACGGATGCGAAGTGGCCTGATTGAGCTTCCCTTCGATCAGGCGCGACATACGGTAGATATGGAACAGCTCGCGATACGCATACGAGCGGATATTACCGTTGCCCAGCGAGCCGTACGAAACGCGCAGCTTCACATCGGAAAGGGCTTTTTTATTCACCTTCCAGAACGACTCTTCCGAGAGCCTCCACCCGGCCGAGACGGAGGGGAAGAAGCCCCATTGCTGGTCGGTGGGAAACTTCGACGAACCGTCGAGCCGTCCGTTCACCTCGAGGAGGTAACGGTCTCTGAAAGCATAGTTGAAACGGAAGAACCCGCCTGCGATGCGCCATTTCTCGTAGTCGCTGGAGAGTGTGATACCCTCGCCGTTAGCCATGTTCATATTGTCGGCATCTTCGAAGATCAGCCCGTTTCGTCTTGTGTACAATGAATTGTAAACAGATTGCTCGTAATTGTAACCGAGCATGCCTTTCAGGTAATGAACGTCGTACCACTTCTTCTCGTATTCGGCATAAATGTTGGCCGCGAGATACTTCTTCGTCGAATGCACTTTTTGATAGTCGTTCGTCGACGAGCCGAGGTACGAAATAACGCCCTGCTTCGAGCTGTAGGGTACGGGCACACGCTTCGTCTTGCTGGTGTTATCGGTGTTTCGGTACGTCAGATCGCCCTTGACACGTAGCGCGTTATCGAAGAAAGAAGCCGTAAACGAAGTGGTGTTACGCAAGATGCGGTTGTCGTAATCCGTCGCGTTCTTACCGTAATAAAAATCGCCGACGCTATAGGCCGCCGCCATCGTCAGGGTTCCATCCGGATTGAGTAGCGGGCTCATCGGCTCCGCTTCGCTCTCCAGACCGTACCAGACGTTTCCGTCAGCCACCGTCAGCGGATTATGGTACGCCATCTGCGAAAATTCCATGTTGTTCTCGACCTTCAGCCACTTGAATATCTGGGCCGATCCTTTCGCCCGGACGTTCATGATGCTGTAATCGTCGCTGTTGTAACGGAACAGTCCGTCCTGTCCGTAGTAATGCCCCGACACCATAAAATCCGCTTTGTCGTTTCCGCCCTGTACCGTCACGTTGTGATCCTGTGCATAGAACTGCTTTTTATACAAGAGGTCATACCAGTCCGTATTCGCATAGTACAGATAATTCCCGGCAGCATCCGTTTCTACTTCGGGCGCGCCCGATCCGGGACGGCGCTTGGCCATCTCTTTATACCAATCGTCCGTATATTTCACGGCTTTGTGGAATTTCGAAGGCATCCGGGCATAGTCATACCATGCCGAATAGGCTTCGACAAATCGCGTGGCATACTCGTAGGTATCGGTCACCATATCAGGCACCACAGTCGGCGACTTGACGGAGAAGTTGCCCGAATAAGTAACGGATGTACGTTCCCTGTTCGGATTCTTCGTCGTGATAAGCACCACGCCGAAAGCGCCGCGCGCCCCATAAATGGCTGCCGAAGCCGCATCTTTCAAGACGGAAACGCTGGCGATATCGTTCGGATTAAGCATCGCCGGATCGCCCTCAACGCCATCGATCAGCACGAGCGCCGCGCCTCCCTGCCCGATCGAAGTCGTACCGCGCACATTAAAACTCGAGCTACGCATCGGCTTACCGTCGGCCAGCGTGATGTTCAGGTTCGGAACGGCACCCTGCAAGCCTTGCGTCACATTCGTCATCGGACGATTGTCAAAGACTTCGCTTGTCACCTGCTCCACGGCACCGGTAAGGTTGATGCGTCGTTGCGTGCCATAGCCAACCACCACGACTTCTTCCAATCCCTGCGCGTCTTCCTTCAACACGATATTCAGCAAAGTCCGCCCCTTTACGGCAACGGTTTGCGACACATACCCGATAAACGAGACTTCCAACACGGCATCGGAGGGTATCCGGATCGAGAAACGCCCCTCCACATCGGTGCTCGTACCGTTCGTAGTACCCTGTTCCACCACATTAGCCCCGATCACCGGCTCGCCGGTCTCATCACGTACCGTCCCGGAGACCGTTATCGCCGCCTGCTGCATCACCGCCTCATTACTCCGGGAGGATGCAAGAGACGCAGCATAAAAATCAACAGAGGGGATCATCATCGCCCCTGCAATACATAAACTTGAAATAAAATGTTTGTACTTTGTATAATTTTCCATGATACATCATAAAATGATTAATAAAAACGCATTTTTCATGTTGGAGAATCGGTCTCTCCCTGTTTCACTTTTCTTTTTTCATTGGCATTCCATTTTTAAAATTATTCATAAAACACGGCGAAGATATATTTTTTTCATGCAAACCCATCGCATTTCGCATGATTATTTTTATTTTTTATTTGAATAAAAGACATTAAAAACATATCCGATCCTTTTTATTGTTGTTTTCGCACCGCAAAATTGCACGAAGCGTATTATACAAAGATGAAAGGGATGTTACATTCATATGATAACGGGCCAGAGGGAAAGATGCCCCGAACTCGAAACGCTTCGTCAGGCACCTATCCAAATGTATATAAGAAAGATGTAAAATCCGTTATGACACATGGCCATACCTATACAAGCCGACCCATGTTACGGCACTCCGGGGCTTGTCAAAGCACCGAAAAGACCTTCGATCGTTTGAGAAAGCATCTCTTCCGTGATTTCGAGTTCTTCGGCGACGCTCCGGTAGAGGCTGCCGATGTCGATGGGGCTGTCGTCCGTTTCGAGCAGAAGCCGCCGGGCATTCCACGCCGTGTGGAGCGCCTCGGCATTGTAACGCATTCCGAAAGAGAGGTAAAGACCGGCATCCAAGAGCTGTTCGGCTAATTGCTTTCTGCCACGGAACCCATGGATAATCCACGGCATAACAGGACGTGTGATGCGACGGATGCGCAGCAACTCGTCCCATGCCTTGACACAATGAATGATAAGAGGCTTGCCTGCCTCTTCCGCCAATTCTATCTGCCGGACGAAAAGTTCTTCCTGGATATCGGGAGATGTGAGGGTGAGCCGATCTAACCCCGCTTCGCCAACGAGAACAATCCGGGGATGCGCTATCCACTCCTTCAAGACCTCCCACTGCCTGTAATCGGCATACCAGGGATGGATACCGGCTGCGTAGAACCGATCAGGTTGCAGCTCGAATGGAGCCCGTAAATCAAGGCTGACAACAGCCTCCACGCCCGACTCTTGAGCCATTCGATGCGTATGGATGTCGAAATATTTCATCACGAAAATATCTGGGCGACTAAGGTACCGGGTCGTATCCGCTTCCTCCCCAAGGGTGACAACGGGAAATACGCTTCAGTGTCAGCCACAGCCCTTTGAACGGTCCGTATTTTTTAAGCACCTGCACGGCATACTCGGAGCAGGTAGGCGTGTAGCGGCAACTGCTCGGTGTCAGCGGCGAGATGCAATACCGGTAAAAATAGACCGGAAGAAGCAGCAGATGCGTTAACAGGCGTCGGATCACGTTTCTTTTTGACGGAGATGATGGAGCGCTTTCTTTACGCCTTTTTCCACATCCGCATACGTACATACCTCGTTGCCGATATACATAAACGCGACGTGTACGTATTTTCCGGATTGCCTGCAAACGTGAGGAAGATCGCCTTTGTTCAGACGGTATGCTTCGCGTATCAGGCGTTTTATGCGGTTGCGCGCCGTGGCGTGCCGGATGCGCTTTTTAGGCACACCCACCAAAACAGACATGCCGGACACGGCAGCATCCTGCGCTATGCCCGACACGTATACGATCCTCAAGGGATATGCCATAAACGTCTGTCCTTTCTCAAAGAGACGCTCGATGTCGTTTCGCAGCGTCAGACGTTCGTTTTTCAGGAATCGCTTTTTTTCAGCGACTTGCATTCTTCTTGCCGTTACCCAGTTCCTTCTTCAGATATTGTTCGAGTGCGGCAGTCATGGAAGGAGCTTCGGGGGTCGGCGCTTCAACATCGAGTCGAAGTCCGGCATCAACAGCGGCTTTGGCAGTCGTCGGCCCAAAACACCCGATACGGATATTCTTCTGTTTGAACTTCGGGAAATTCTTCATCAGCGACGTAATCCCCGAAGGACTGAAGAACACGAGCATATCGTAATCGAACTTTTCATCTTTGTCGAATTCGTTGCTGACGGTTCGATACATAACAGCCGTTTTATAAGCAATCTTCTTCGTATCGAGCACAGCCGTCAAATCGTCTTTATGAATATCGGAGACGGGCAACAAATATTTTTCTTTGGAGTGCTTGCCGATGATGGTTATTAAATCGTCCATCTTACCGCTTTGGCCATAGAAGACCTTGCGTTTGCGATAAATAATGTATTTTTGCAGATAAACGGCAATCGTTTCGGTCATGCAAAAATATTTCATCGTTTCCGGAACCGTGATTCTCATCTCTTTGCAGAGACGGAAGAAATGATCGATGGCTGTACGTGCCGTAAAAATCACTGCGCTGTAATCGAGTATCGCGACTCGTTGTTGTCTGAACTCTTTTGCTGTCAATGGCTCTACTTTGATAAACGGGCGAAAATCAATGTCGACTCCATATTTTTCAGCAATGTCGAAGTAAGGCGATTTTTCCGACGTGGGTTTAGGTTGCGAGACCAGAAGTTTCTTAATACTCAATGCCATAAAGTACTTGTATCAATATTGTTATGCAAATAATTCAATCCTTCGTAAACGAATAACAAGGGTATAATTTCTTGGGCGCAAAGGTACGAACTTAAAAATAAAAACCCTGTATTTTTATTATAAAAGATACGAATAGTTGTGTAAGCAAAAACAATACGATAGAGGACATAAAGCGCCAGGTAAAGCATCAAAATATAAGGAGTATGTTGCCGGTCAAAGAGCAACCAGAACGTGGGGAAATAAAGCAACGTGCCCCATATATAAGACAGCGAGTGATAGCCGTTTCGCCAAAGACTATACTTCTCTTCTTTGCTAAACACCTGTCCATAGAGCGCATAGATGCCCTGTTTAATCAGGTAGTATGCATAGACCGCCACGAGAAGACTTCCCATCAGCAGGAGGGCCGGTCCGAAATCGTTGAGTTGTACGTACCCGCCCCTCAAAATGAGCAAATAGAAGAAAATCGTGCACAAAAACAACATCTGAAACTTCATGAAAGCCTTGAAAAAAAGATTTTTTTTCATAGAGGTCTCAAACAAGTTCTGCCGTTCTCTGACAGACAGCAGACTCCGGATCATCTTTCGGATAAGCGGATAGAATATGCGAAAAATGACCGAGAAGATCGAAATAAGCACGAGCATCATCACGAATAGGATGTCGTGTATATGTCGGCCATAATCGAAACCTACGCCGATATATCCTTCAAAAAGCTCGTTCTCCATCTGTTTTCACCTTCTTCCTCTTGTCTCTGTGCGGACAAAGGTAGTAATTCCGTTCTTAATAACGTCTCCCTCGCCTGTCCCGAAATCGACACCGCGCTATTTTTAAACACGTCCATCGAAAGAAACCATCTTGAGAAACTTCCCTTGAAAGGATGAAAAACAAACGGTAAAAATCGAAACAGTTTCTTACCTTTGTCGGTCGAAAACCTTATGTAATGATGGTAAAGAAACATGATTTTTTGGTGATCGGCGCCGGAATAGCCGGTATGAGCTTTGCGCTGAAAGTAGCTCCGAGAGGCAAGGTGGCTCTGGTATGTAAGTCCGGTCTGGAAGAGACGAATACGTTTTTCGCTCAGGGCGGGGTGGCGTCGGTGACGAACCTGCTGGTCGATAATTTTGAGAAACACATCGAAGATACGATGATTGCAGGCGATTTCATGAGCGACCGTTCGGCCGTCGAAAAGGTGGTACGTGAGGCGCCCGCACAAATCGAAGAGCTGATCAGTTGGGGTGTGGATTTCGACAAAGATGAAAAAGGAAATTTCGATCTGCACAAAGAGGGAGGCCATTCGGAGTCGCGCATTCTCCACCATAAAGACAGTACCGGAGCGGAGATTCAAGCCAGCCTGATCCGCGCAGTCAAACGTCATCCGAACATTACGGTCTACGAACATCATTTCGCGATCGAGATTCTGACACAGCACCATCTGGGCGCGACGGTGACACGCCAGACGCCGGACATCGCCTGTTACGGCGCCTATATCATGGATATGGCTACGGGACGGATCGACACCTTCCTGTCGAAAGTGACGCTGATGGCTACGGGAGGCATCGGCGCGGTCTATCAGACCACGACGAACCCGCTCGTAGCCACGGGCGACGGCATCGCGATGGTCTACCGTGCGAAAGGCACGGTCAAGGATATGGAGTTCGTACAGTTCCACCCGACGGCCTTCTATCATCCGGGCGATCGCCCGTCATTCCTGATCACGGAGGCCATGCGCGGCTACGGTGCCGTCCTGCGTACCCTCGACGGAAAAGAATTTATGGAACGTTACGACGCGCGTCTGTCGCTCGCCCCGCGCGACATCGTAGCGCGCGCGATCGACAACGAAATGAAAAACCGTGGCGACGAGCATGTCTATCTTGATGTGACCCACAAGGACGCGGAAGCCACGAAAAAGCATTTTCCGAACATCTACGAACGATGTAAAGGACTGGGCATCGACATCACCCAAGAATATATTCCGGTAGCTCCGGCAGCCCATTACCTCTGCGGCGGTATTCAGGTAGATCAGAATGCCTGTTCTTCCATCGCACGGTTGTATGCGGTAGGAGAGTGCGCCTGCACCGGCCTGCACGGAGGCAATCGTCTCGCATCCAACTCTCTGATCGAGGCCGTCGTCTATGCCGACGCGGCGGCGAAACATTCCGTCGAACGGATCGCATCGCTCGATTATCAGGAAAATATCCCGGACTGGAATGACGAGGGCGTCCGCTCGCCTGAAGAGATGGTCTTGATTACACAGAACCTGAAGGAAGTGGGGCAGATCATGTCGACCTATGTCGGGATTGTCCGCTCCAACCTGCGCTTGAAGAGAGCATGGACACGACTCGATATTCTTTACGAAGAGACGGAAAGCCTTTTCAAACGCTCCGTTGCCTCACGCGACATCTGCGAACTGCGAAACATGATCAATGTAGGGTATCTCATTATGCGCCAAGCGATGGAACGCCAGGAGAGCCGGGGGTTACACTACAACATCGACTATCCTCCAAAGAAATAGACCGAAAGATAGGCTTCTATGATATACCATGAAAACACAAAGGCCGAAAATCGATATCGAAAAAGTACGGCAGGGAGACCCCGATGCCTTCCGCGATTTTTTCGCCTTTCTCTACCCGAAACTCAAGGCGCTGGCATGCCGGTTTGTTGACGAAGAAACGGCCGAAGACCTGACACAGGATGTTTTCACTTCGTATTGGGAACGAAAGCATCTGATACAAGCGGACAACATTTATTCATTTCTGTTCAAGTGGTTGCAAAATGACTGTCTGAACTGGCTGCGTCATCAGACGGTCGTCGAAGCATACGAAGAACAGATGCGCTTGGCCGAAGCACGTAAAACCTACTGGGAGCGTCAGCTGGAGACGAATGACCTGCTGCGTCGGTTAATAAACGAGGATTTGCTCGAAACGATTGATCTGGCTGTAAAAAAACTGCCCCCCAAACGCGCCGAAGCTTTTCGGTTATGTTATTACCGAAATATGAGTCATAAAGAAGTAGCTGCCATGATGAAAATCTCTCCACGTACAGTCGAAGGCCATATCCACGCGGCGCTGACTTTTCTCCGTAGCAAACTGCGACATGTACTGACTACACTGTATATGTTTTACAACATGTTTTGATTTTTTTGGCGTTTTGGAGCACGTAGTCCGGAGTCGTTCGATTGTCTTCTTTTTACAAGCCTAAAAAAACAAATGATGAACGAACAACTGTTGGTGCGGTTTCTGATGAAGCAATGCTCGGCCGAAGAGCTCAAGAGCATTGACCGGTGGGTTGCGGCTGATCCCGCTCATGCCGACTGGCTATATGAAATGGAGCACTTGTGGAGTCTGAAGGATGAGCTGCGTTTTTCGGACGAACAGGAGATTAAACGATCGTATCGCCGTTTCCTATCGGGGATAAACCGGAGTCCGTCACCCAACACCAAAGAGAAACGATGGAAGATTTCCACTTTCGTGAGGTATGCAGCCGCGATTCTGCTTGCGGCATTATTGGCCGTAAACGGATATGATTTGTTACGGAGCAGGACGCTCCCCCTCGCTATGAACACCATCGAAGTGCCTGTCGGACAGCGTGTCTCACTACTCCTTTCAGATGGAACAAAAGTCTGGCTGAATGCGGGAAGTACGTTGTCCTACCCGTCGACATTTGGCAAAGAGAGCCGACCGGTATCGCTGATCGGAGAAGCCTTCTTCGAGGTCGCCCATGATGCCGACAAGCCCTTTGTGGTACAATCCGATCGGATGTACGTTGAAGTGAAAGGGACGAAATTCTGTATGAAAACTTATCCGGAAGAGAGGGCCGTAGTTACGCTGGCGGAAGGAAGCGTACAAGTCTCGTCGGTTGAGGCGGACTATCGGGTGATGTTGAAGCCCAACGAGCAAGTCTCGTATTCCGAGCAAGAAGGATGGGTGCTGACCGAACATGTAGATGCGGAACTGACCCGCTCATGGATACACGGCGAACTGTATTTCGTAGAACAACCGCTGTCAGAGATCGCTAAAAGTCTGGAGCGTCGTTTCGGCGTGCGGATACGGATATGCAATCCATTGTCGGCCGATGACACATACACCTGCCATTTCCGTGAAACGGATTCGCTGGAGCGAGTCTTGTCTCTCCTGAAAGAAACGCGACAGTTAGATTACAAGAAACGGAACGATGGAGTCATCGAAATGATAACCATAAAAAAATGAAATGCCTATGAGAAAAACGAAAGCGTAAAAAGAAACCGGAAATGCGGCAACATCTCCGGTTCCGATTCATTCAATAACATTGTTGACAAGCAAAATATTATTCATTAATCAATTACAAATGTATGAACTTTTATACGAAAAACAACACGGGCGATGAACCAATAACAACTTCATGGCCCGGAAAAAGTCTGATAATCATGAGATGTATAGTACTTTTTTGGCTACTCGGCACATTACAGACCATGGCGAATCTTTCGTATTCGCAGTCGGTACGGCTATCGTTAGAGATGAAAGACGCAACCGTACGAGAGGTCCTTTCCGTAATCGAACGGAAAAGCGATTTTTATTTCACGTATAACTCGACCCAGATCGAAGCCGCAAGGAAAATCTCCGTCCATGTCAAAAATCGTCTGATAACCGATGTGCTTGATGAGATGTTTGCCGGACAAAACGTGAATTATACGATTAACGACAAACATATCGTATTGTACAAAGACAACACGCCGCCTTCCGATGCCGTTGCGGCTCCACAACCCGCAAAACGCATCACGGGAAAAGTATCGGACATACAGGGCGAGCCAATTATTGGAGCCAATATCATCGAGAAAGCAAACCCCGCGAACGGCACGATCACCGACGCGGAAGGTAAATTCGCGTTAGAGGTTGCTGAAAAAACCGTATTGGTTGTATCTTTTATCGGCTATCATACGCGCGAAATCCCGATAAACGGTCAGTCGGTGTTTCATATCACCCTTTCGGAAGATATGCAAACCCTCGAAGAAGTCGTGGTGGTAGGATACGGAACACAAAAGAAAGTAAACTTGACCGGAGCCGTATCGAGTGTATCATTAGCAGAAATGGATAAACGTACCGTAGCTCAAACATCTTTGGCCTTACAAGGATTAGTTCCGGGATTAACTGTAATTCAACGCAGCGGGAAGCCTGGGGGAGACGGGGGGATTATCCGCCTTCGTGGTAACACGACTATTGGAAATAATGACCCTTTGGTGCTGATCGACGGTGTAGAATCGAGCATCAACTCTATCAATCCAGAGAGTATCGAGTCGATATCCATTCTTAAAGACGCAGCATCTTCAGCCATTTATGGTAATCGTGCAGCCAATGGCGTCATTCTTATCACAACGAAACGCGCCGAAAAAGGAAAGGTGTATGTTTCTTATAACGGCTATGTAGCCAAAGGTACTCCTACGAATGTGCCCAAATATGTAGGAGCGGTAGATTTTATGAAGTATATCTCTATTGCCAAGCGTGCTGTGGGCATGACTCCGGAGTATTCTGAAGAATACATCAAAGAATACGAAGCAGGAGTTGCCAGACGAGACCCGAATTATCCGGATGTGGATTGGTTCGATGCTACTGCGACCAATAATGGTTTAATGACGAGCCATATCATCACAGTCAGTCTGGGCACCCCGCTTCTCAGATCTCTTACACAAGCCGGTTATTTATCACAGAATGGGATTACGGAGCACACAAACTTCAAACGATATTCGCTGAGGTCGAACAACGACTATCAGATATCACCGAAATTGACCCTCAGTTCTGACATCTCGTTTCTTTATGCAGAGGCAGCTGAGCCATCGAAGCTGAGTTCGGGTTTTAACTTTGTCGGACGAATCCCGGCGAATCAGGCGGCATACTTGGCTGATGGGCGTTATGGTCCCGGATGGTCGGGTATTAATCCGGTTGCTTATTACAAAGATGGAGGAGTCATTTCTCGAACAGACCCATCGGCAGTGATGAACTTTTCCGCACTGTTTAAGCCTTTAGAGAACGTTGAACTGCAAGCACAATATGCACTAAACTACTGGGAAGACCATACCAAAGATTGGAACAAGCGGGTACAATTATATCTCAACGACGGCACTCCGGATCCTCAGAGTCAATCGAAATCTACGCTGACCGAAATCACAGGCCGCAGCCTGCGTAATCTCTTGAGCGGACGTGCCACCTATACGCAAACGTTATTTAATGACCACCATATTAAATTAATGGCCGGATACCAGCAGGAGTCTTTTTGGAATAAATGGCACTCCGGCTACCGAGAAGTATTTCCGTTTCCGGATTATCCGGTCTTAAATGCGGGCGGGGCAGAAAATCAAAAATCGAGAGGCTCGGCTTCCGATTACGCTCTACAGGCTTTCTTCGGAAGAATCAATTACGACTTCAAAGGGAAATATCTGTTTGAAGCTAATTTGCGATATGATGGTTCTTCCCGTTTTGCAGAAGGATACAGGTGGGGTATGTTTCCATCCGTTTCGGGAGGATGGCGGATCAGTGAAGAACGATTTTGGGATAGTCTAAGGGATATTGCCCCCAACGTCAAACTTCGCGCATCTTGGGGACAGCTGGGCAACCAAAATACGCTGAACGGATTCTATCCGGCACAGTCGATTGTCGGCTTAGGAACAAACTATATTTTTGATAAAAACATCGTTTCAGGGGCTTCCATCACGACAATGGCTAATTCTCAAATAAGCTGGGAAACAACGACGATGAGTAATATTGCCGTAGAGTTTAATTTATTTAAAAAATTAGATGTTACGGCAGAGTATTATTACAGGGAAACTAAAGACATCCTGTTAACTCTTGATATTCCGTTAATTATTGGACTATCCGCCCCTTCTCAAAATGCAGGGAGGCTTGAAAATAGAGGATGGGAAATCGGCGCAACTTATAAAGACCATTGGGGGGATTTCCACTTCAGAGCAGCCTTCAATCTTTCAGATGTCAAAAATAAGATTCTTGATTTAAAGGGAATCAATGAAACATGGCTTACCGTGAATCGCGAAGGCTATCCCATGGGATCAATTTACGGATATGAAGCCATCGGTTACATTGTTCCCGAAGACTATGATGCCGCAGGGAAGTATAAAGGAGCAACACAAATGGGCAATTTCGGACCGGGAGATATCAAGTATAAAGATCAATTAACGGTTGATACGAATAACGACGGAGTTCCGGATGCGGCTGACGGAGTGATCAACACCTCAGATCTTGTCATTCTTGGCAGTACGATTCCTCGTTATACGTTCGGCTTGAACTTATACGGAGAGTATAAAGGTATCGATCTTAATATTATGTTTCAAGGTGTTGGCAAAGCCGACGGTTATGTCTGGGGCCATTCGATCGGTTCATTCTACGAAGGGGGATCGATGCCTGAAATCGGTAAAGATTACTGGACACCCGAAAATAGAAATGCCCAATTTCCCAGATTAGCATTCAATAACAGCAACAACCAACAAAATTCTTCTTTTTGGTTGAAAGATGCGTCTTATCTGCGTTTGAAAAATATCCAGTTAGGCTACACAATCCCCAGACAATACGCGTCCAAAATAGGACTATCGGATTTAAGACTTTATATAAGTACCGATAATGTATTTACTATTTCTAAATTCTGGAAATATTTTGATGTCGAATCGCCGATACTGCACGGTTATGGGAACTTCTATCCCATTATGCGTACAACTACATTCGGAATCGATGTAAAGTTTTAAGTTTTAATTTTTAATCATTTATGCAATGAAAAAGATTTTATATTTCATAATAACAATAGGGTTATGTTTGTCGTGCAGTGACTTTCTGGATAAGGCACCGTTAGATTCTCCTTCGGATAAAACCTTTCTGGCAAACAAAAAAGAAATTGAGATGGCCATAGCAGGATGCTATACCAATCTGTGGACAGGATGGGAAGGGATGGCCTTCTTCCTGGCTTTTGAAGAGTTATCAGACAATGGATGGGATCGTAATACAAATGATGTACAGAAGTTATCACAAGGCGCCAACGATGCTCAAAGCTCATTTGTCAGAACAGTATGGAGTACTTGTTATAGTGGGATAAGCCGATGTAATTATCTGATCAATAAAACGAATCAGACCAAAGGAGTGGATCCTGATTTTATCGCGCAGGCACAAGCACAGGCTAAATTTCTGCGAGCTTACTATTATTCTTACTTGATCGATCTTTACGGCGATGTACCGTTAATTCTGGAAACACTCTCACTGAACGAAGCTCAAGTATCCCGTTCACCGAAAGAAGAAGTATTAAATCAAATTTTTAAAGACTTCGACGATGCCGCAGCAATCCTTACAACACGTAATAAACCGACTTCGGGCCGTCCTTCTCGTCAGGCAGCTCTTGCCCTGAAAGCAAGGATCGCCCTTTATAATGGGAAGTGGGATGTAGCCATTGCCGCAGCAGCAGAGGTAATGAAATTAGAAGGAACGGAAGTGATACTTGAGCCGAATTTCCCCAAACTGTTCACTTATGAAGGACAAGATTCGAAAGAAATTCTTTTTTCTATCCAATACCTGGTGGGCTATCAGGTACATCCTATTTTCAGACTTTTCGGCAGCCGAAACGGAGGCGGGCATGCCAATAAAGTCCCTTCATATCAACTCGTAGACTCGTACGAGTGTAGGGATGGACTTCCGATCGATCAGTCTCCGTTGTATAATCCGGCCAAACCTTGGGACAATCGTGACCCGCGTCTGGCATGGACGTTTGCCCTTCCGTCTTCGGGTTATTCGAACTGGAAGAATGAGCCAGGTTGTATTTTCCAAGGTTTTCAATACGAAACGCACCGTGACAGTATTAAATGCTGGAACTACCATACCTCTCCACATTCTTACGTCGATAATCAGGATGCCCTGAATGCCTATGCGTCTTTTACCGGTATCAACTGGCGCAAATACGTGAATGACGCCAACTATGGCGATGTCAACAACTGTGATAATAATGTTATCGTTATTCGCTATGCAGAAGTTTTATTAACGTATGCCGAGGCCAAAGTGAAAGCCGGTCAAGTTGACCCGTCCGTCTACGAAGCGTTGAATAAAATCAGGAAGCGTGTCGGTATGCCGGTTATAACCCAAATGAAAGCCGACGAGCTTTTTTATGCAATCGCAAGAGAACGAAGGCATGAATTAGCCGGCGAAGGACAAAGACTTTCCGACATCAGGCGGTGGAGAATCGCTGAAAACGTAATGAATGGATTCGTATTGGGCAGAATGCAGAAATCTTATCCGCTTAAAGCGCCTGCCATTGATCAGTGGGGAACTCCGAATTATCAGGTAGTCGGAATTCCGATCGCCTCCGATGTAAATCATCCGAACACCTCCATGCGGACCGTTGACAAGCGTGTGTTTAAAGCAGATAAAGATTATCTCTGGCCTATCCCTTATATCGAAAGAAAGACGAATCCGAATCTGACACAAAACCCGAACTGGGAATGATCGTTTTCCATACAGGCACAGGTTGCGAAGAATTCATTTCTCCGTAATCTGCCTGTATGAACCTGATAAAAATAAGCATCATGATATTTAAAGAAAAAATAGCGTATTTACTAGCCTGCCTGACCTTTATAAATCCAAATTTATCATCGATTTCCGGGAAGGACAGAACTTACGATGTAGTTATTTACGGTGGGACCTCTGCCGGGATTGCTTCGGCTATTCAGGTATCGAGAATGGGAAAATCCGTCATACTCATCGAGCCGACACGCCGCATCGGCGGATTAACCACAGGAGGACTGGGACAGACTGATATCGGGAATAAACAAGTAGTAGGAGGCATTGCCCGAGAATTTTACCGAAATATCCGTCAATACTACGATCATCCCGATAACTGGAAATGGCAGAAAAAAGAAGAATATATGGATTCCGGACAAACGAGAACCGAAAGGGATGAAGAGGCCATGTGGACGTTTGAACCTTCCGCAGCACTGAGCGTGTATCAAAAGATGCTGAACGATGAAAAGATAACCCTTGTTCACAGCCAGAGACTGAATCGGAAAACAGGGGTAAAAAAACAGAACGACCGGATTCTTTCGATTGAAATGGAGGACGGGTCAAAATATACCGGCAAAATGTTTATCGATGCTACATACGAAGGGGACTTGATGGCTACTGCCGGAGTTTCTTACAGCATCGGACGGGAAGCGAACGAGACGTACGGAGAAACGCTAAATGGCGTGCAAGCCAACCGGATCAACAACACGTTGAGTTGGACTGTTTCAACAAACGGATATAATCATAACTTTTCCGATGGGGTTGATCCGTATATCGTGAAAGGTGATCCGACCAGCGGCCTGCTCCCGTATATCACCGAAGGAGGGCGTCCGGGAATCGATGGGCACGGCGATCGCAAGATACAAGCGTATTGTTTCCGCATGACACTTACAGACCATCCGGAGAACAAAATTCCTTTTCAAAAACCGGACAACTACAACGAGCTAAATTACGAGCTGTTATTCCGAAATTATGAGGTGGCTGGCGGATCAGAAGCGAATCAGATACCCTGGATTAATTCACCGATGCCGAACAGAAAAACAGACACCAATAACCGGAGAGGTTTTTCAACCGATTTTATCGGACAAAACTATGCTTATCCCAAAGCCGATTATGAGGAGCGCGAAAAGATTATACAAGCTCACCGTGATTACCAGCAGGGATTGATGTGGACATTAGCTTTTCATCCACGCATCCCGCCGCATATAAGGAACGAAGTTTCGAAATGGGGCACCTGCAAAGATGAATACGAGAAAGACAGTAACGGATGGCAGCAACAACTCTATATCAGAGAGGCAAGGCGCATGAAAAGCGATTATGTAATGACGCAGAAAAACTGTGAACGCATCGAAATCGTTGACGACCCGGTCGGGATGGGAGCATACGGGATGGATTCGCATCATGTGCAGCGATATGTGGATGCCAATGGATTCGTGCAGAATGAAGGGAATGTGGAAGCGCCTGTTTCCGCTCCTTATCCGATCAGCTACCGCTCTATTGTGCCTAAACGGAGCGAATGCCGGAATTTACTTGTTCCCGTATGCGTAAGTTCTACACACATTGCGTTTGGTTCGATTCGCATGGAGCCCGTATTCATGGTTCTCGGACAATCGGCTGCAACAGCAGCCTGTCAGGCCATTGATTCGGGAAAAGCTGTTCAGGATATAGATTATGCTTTATTAAGGGAGCAACTGCTGAAAGACAAACAAGTTTTGGAAGTAACCATACAAGAAAAACGGTGAGACAAATCGGAGCTATATGCAGTCTACTGGTGGAGACGGCTTTAGATTTATACGCAGAATCATTAACGCATATAACACATCAGTCCGACGTAATCATTTATGGAGGTACATCGGCTGCTGTAAATGCCGGCGTAGAAGTAGCACGGTCGGGAAAGAAAGCAATCATTGTCTCACCCGACATACATTTGGGAGGACTCTCATCCGGAGGCTTGGGGTTTACCGATCCAATAGATTTAGCGAAAATCTTAAAAAAGCATTTTACAGTTCATCACGCTTACATCATTAATAATATGATAATTCGAGCTATGAATATACTGGATTTGCCCATCAATTCCCCCAATGAAGAGTCCTGTCGAAGAAAAACAAAGAATTAATAGAGCAAATGGGTGTGACTTATTACGACCTCCTATACAAGAAAATATCCGCATTGATGCTTAGCATTTACCTCCTATCCGATTATGGTGCGGCCGAAAGCCCCCAGCGCTTCTCGGTACGATGTCCTAAGTATAGCGCGACTGCAATAGGACGGCGAAAGTATTATTTCTTCCGGTAAAATCTCGAACGACAATCAAAAAATTTGCTTCTCAATATCCCGGATTTTGAAGCAAATTTTTATTGAGTGACCGAATTTTTTCCGGGATTGGAAAGACCGTGGTGTATCCGTTGGCTTCCTTTTCAAGGGGTGGTCGATAGCTATAGGCGCGTGTAAACAGGCCGAAGCGCACCAGATCCTGTCTCCGCCATCCTTCCCACACAAGCTCCAACAACCTCTCATCCAGAATATGTTGCAAGGTTGCCGTCCGATGGGGTGCTTTCACCCGTTCCCGCACCCGATTCAGCTCCGTATCACCGTTTTGTCCGTTGCGAACAAGCGCCTCGCTCTTCATCAGCAAGACATCAGCATACCGAAACAAAACGATATCGTTTTCCATCAGTTTGCCATCCTTAGTTGCAGTCTTATCCACTGCATATTTTTTCATCCGCGCTCCGGCGTTTTTTTCGTAGGGCGTATCGGTTACGTCCAACGCCACCTTATCGGGATAATAGACCAACGTTTCGCCGTTATCGAGACGAACCGGGCGTCCGCTCAAATCATAGACCGTATCCGCATAGAAACAGTAGTCGAAACGAGGATCCGCCTCCGCCGTACCATAACCGAACGTATGGAGTGTTTCGAGCGTGGCGCAGGCACCGTTTTCACCGCCCAATCCGTAGGCGGCCGCATGGTTGTAGTGCCGCGAGCGGAACAGATAGATCATCTGATTAGTATAGAGATATTTGTTCATTGGTATCACAAAAATATTTTCAGAGGAGTTTTCATTGAAAACGGCAAAATTTTCCGCATAATCGTCCGACAAGGTATATCCCATTGCGGTAAGGGAGTCGCACCAGGCAATCGTTGCTTCCCATGCATTCAATTGTTTTCCTCCCCAATTAAAATAGATTGCTTTCCCTTCGGGACGAGTCTTATCCGTCCAATCATCATCGCTATATATCTCCGCGTTGAGTGCCAGTTTGGCCAGCAGAAAAAATACAACAGGACGGGTAATGCGTCCATAATAGGAACCATGTCGGTTGCTGGGAACTTCCGGCAACAGCGGCAGGGCAGAGAGCAACTCATCGACGATAAACGCATAACTCTTACTGCGCGGTTGCTGCACGATCTCTTTCGTTGAGGGAGCGGGAGAAAGTACCAACGGCATACGGCCAAACAGATCCATCAGATGGTAATAGAACAGAGCTCGCAACGCCCTCACTTCGGCGCGATAGGCAGCCAGGTCGGCATCGGGATGCGCTTGTTGAAACGCGTCCATTTTCGCCAGCGAGAGATTGGCCAGGCCGACCACCTTATACAGATATTCCCAGGTTGCCCGGATGGCATCGTTGTCCGTACCCCATTTGTGGAGATACAATCCCTGCCAGAACCCACCATCGAACCAGTCGCCGCCGCGGGTGGGCATCATCGCTTCGTCGGTCGTGAAAGTATTCAAGTCATACACTCCTCGACCGGTACCCTGAAGTCCCTGACTGTCGGAATAACCGCCCATGTAATTATAGAGCGAAGCGACGCCGTTCAGGTAAAGCTCCTGCATATCATTAAACGTTCCGGTATCGGGAAGCCTGTCTTTGGGTTGCTCCTGCAGAAAATCGGCACACGCGGTAAGCAGTAGTATCCCTGCTGAAAATAAAAACCAAGTAATATATTTGCAATTCATCTGTTTAACTTTAATGTTTTACTTTCTATTTTACGAAACCGTTAAAACGTCACGTTGAATCCTACAGAAAAAGTGCGGGCAGGCGGATATCCACGTTTATCATCCAGACCGAGGGTGGATGAAACGACCGAATGATTGATCATTGGCGTCAATCCAGAGTATCCGGTAAAGGTGAAAACATTATCGACCATGACGGAAAGGCGCAATGAGTTCACATAAGTACCGGTAAGAGGCACATTCCATCCGAAAGCAATATAATCCACATTCAGATAATCCCCCCGCTCTAACCAGTAGTCGGTAGCCGTCTGATCTTTGATGCAGCGCGAAGGCGCCTCATTCATCACATTATAACCGGGGAAAGCATTCATATTCATATAAGTCAAGGCTGTTCCGTTATATATCTTGTGTCCGAAAGCACCGTTGAGTTGTATTGAAAGATCGCACCTGCGGAAGCGGAACCCTACATTCGATCCGATCAGTAGCTTGGGCATTGCCTGTCCGGCGATGTAACGGTCTTCTCCATCTTCAAGACTGACCCCGCCACCGTTCAGATCAGCCACACCATATGTATACCCTCCTTTGCCATCCGACACCAGCCCCGTAGATTTGGGCAAGTAAAAAACGCCCAGCGGTTGTCCGACAACCTGATATACCACATGGTTATAACCCCCGTGAAATCCCGCACCGTTCAATGAAGCGATGCTGCGATATTTGGGAGCGGAGATGATCTCGCCGTTGTAATAGCCGCTCAACGACAGCAGCTTGTTCTGCTGAAAGGTAGCATTGAGATTGACGGAGAGTTGCGACTCCGCAGTCCGGAGAGGAATCACTCCGAGCGATATTTCGGTTCCACTGTTGCGCATCGACCCGATATTGGCGAGCAAAGTATGATGGATAAAGGGAGGAACAGCGACATGATACAAATAGAGCATATCTGATATCGTGGACCGGTAATATCCTGCCGAGAAATAGAGGCGGTTTTCGAAGAGGGCAATATCCACTCCGGCATCGAACGTTCGTTTCACCTCCCATTTCAAATCAGGATTGATGTTCTTCATTGTGGAAAGGGTTACCGAAGACAAATCTCCTATAGGAGCGACCCCATCGGGCGACAACATAGTACGGGTAGCATACGAAGAGATACCACTCTGGTTTCCGGCGAGACCATATCCTGCGCGCAGCTTCAAGTCATTGACAACAGGAAAATTCCGCATAAAAGCCTCCTTTCCGGCCATCCATGCTACCGATACCGATGGGAACACTCCCCATCGATGACGTGCACCAAACTTGGAAGATCCATCTGCGCGAATCGTTGCCGTGATGGAATAGCGATGGTCGAAGGCATAGTCCATCTTTCCCATAAACGATGCGAGCGACGGCCGATCGTAAAACGATGTCGTTCCCTCCCACAGTCGCGTAGCTCCTCCTTGTAGGTTGTGGTAACCGAAATCGTTCGTATTGAAATCGGTAACGGTAACCTCATACCCCGATTCCGTCTCCCGTTGCAGCTCGGCAAGTGCCAGCAGATTGACGGAATGTTTCCCTACGCTTTCCTTATAGTTGCAGGTGATATTCCCCACGAGAGCTTCGCTTTTTCGGGTAGAGCGATACGCTTGTCCGTGCGCCCATACATAAGTAGGAAAAAACTGCCCGTGTTCGATCACGTTGTGGGAATAAGAACCGAACATTTTCACCGTAAACCGGTTATCGGGAGTAAACTCCAACAAGGCATGCGTACTGATATGAGAGTTCGACTCATCGTCGTTCACCTCTATCCATGCCAGCGGGTGAGTAATCTGGTTCGCAGTAGTTGTCTGTTCCCACGAACCGGTATTGGGATTGCGATGATTCGGAAAGGTGGGATTAAAAGAGGCTGCAGAGTAGAACAATTTCTGTTCGTCCGGTATCACACTATTATTGCGAATGGAGGCGAACATTCCAAGGTAGGTGATCACCTTGTCGCCGAACACTTTCTGCGACATATTCATATTGGAAAAGAAGTTCTTCAATCGTTCCCCCTTAATCACTCCCTCGCGGTCGATATACCCCAGAGCAATCCGGTAGTTGGAACCGGTTGACCCACCGTTAAAAGCCACATGGTGGTTTTGTCGGAATCCGACTTGTTCGATCTCCTTCTGAAAATCGGTATCGAATCCTTTATCAAGGGCGTCGATACCGAGGGCATTCACCGTTTCCCGATATCGGCCGGCGGAAAGCATTCCGAGCCTCTTATAGGCAAAAGTCATGCCACAACTCCCCGAATAGCTCACGTGCATCTTACTGCCGACACCTTTCTTGGTGGTAATCTGTATCACCCCCGAAGCTCCCCGCGAACCGTACTGTGCCGTTTCAGACGCATCTTTCAAAATGGTGAAGCTCTCAATATCGGAAGGATAGACCGAATTGAGCATCTGCAAATCGCCAAAAACACCATCTACAATAATCAAAGGGTCGTTTCCGGTAATCAGCGAGGTGGTGCCGCGCAATCGTACGGCTTGCAACGAAGCTCGTGCGTTGTCGCCCTTTTGGACGGCCAGACCGGCAACGCGGCCGCTAATGGCCTCAATGGGGTTGGCCATCGGAGTTTTGTTCATATCTTGTTCGGTAATCCGGTCGGTCAAACCGGACAAACGATCTTGTGATTCTGTAGGGGATTCCACTTTCAAGACCGTATCGGGAGGCATCCATCAGGTCTGCCCTTGCGACTGCGCTTTCGCAGAAGATAAGAACAAGCTGAAACAAAGTGATATTACAAATGTTTTTGAGGTACATGGTATCATACGCATTATTTGATGAGGTAGATTCAACTTACATATGCAACTATTTTGCTTGCAAATTTATAAAAAATTTCAATCCATCCTTTTGAAATTTATTTCTTTTTAATCTCCTGCTTAACCCATATCATATCCACCTGATTCCTTTTCGTTTTATTAATTCCGTATATCGGAGATTTATGATACCTTTGTTCCGTTTTTTTTATGGAAAGGAGAAACGAAAAATGAAACTTATGCCCGAGTTCAAACCGAGACTGTTCGATTCACTGAAATCGTACACAAAGCACAAGTTTTTGAACGATCTGATGTCCGGCATCATCGTCGGTATTGTGGCATTGCCGCTGGCTATTGCTTTCGGTATCGCTTCGGGCGTGAGTCCCGAAAAAGGGATTATTACAGCGATTATCGGCGGGTTTGTCGTGTCGTTTCTCGGTGGCAGTTCGGTGCAAATCGGCGGACCGACCGGCGCGTTTATCGTAATCGTCTACGGGATTATTCAGAACTTCGGTATCGAAGGGTTGACCGTCGCCACGCTGCTGGCCGGCATTTTTCTGGTATTGATGGGTGTACTGCGGCTCGGCACCGTCATCAAGTTTATCCCCTATCCGATCATCGTCGGTTTCACGAGCGGCATTGCGCTGACAATCTTCACGACACAGGTAAAAGACCTGTTCGGTATGACGATCGACAAGATGCCGGGCGACTTTCTAAGCAAGTGGGTCGTATACGCCCAACATATCGGCAGTGTGTCGTGGATTTCCCTCCTTGTAGGACTTCTGAGCATCGCAATGATTGTGCTGACACCACGTTTTTCAAAGAAAATACCGGGCTCACTCGTCGCCATTCTGGTGATGACGGTCGCGGCCTATCTGCTACGTGAATATTGCGGCATTACAGGACTCGAAACCATCGGCGACCGCTTCGAAATCAATGCGGCACTTCCGGCTCCGGCTCGCATATCGCTCAATCTGGAAACCGTACATTTGCTGCTGCCTTCGGCCTTTACCATCGCGATGCTCGGCGCCATCGAGTCGTTATTATCGGCTACCGTGGCTGACGGTGTGACAGGTGACAAGCACAACTCAAACACGGAGCTTATAGCACAGGGGGCAGCTAACATCGTCGTTCCCATCTTCGGCGGGATTCCCGTCACCGGCGCCATCGCCCGTACGATGACGAACATCAACAACGGAGGAAGCACGCCTGTGGCCGGACTCATCCATGCCGCCGTGCTCCTGCTTATCCTGCTCTTCCTTGGCCCCCTGACGAAACATATTCCCATGGCTTGTCTGGCCGGCGTACTCGTGGTCGTCGCGTACAACATGAGCGAATGGCGTACCTTCCGTTCCTTGATGAAAAATCCGAGAAGCGATGTGGCTGTGTTACTGGTAACGTTTTTCCTGACGGTGATTTTCGACCTGACCATCGCTATTGAAGTAGGCTTGTTACTGGCCATGGTGCTTTTTATGCGCAGGGCTGCCGAAGTAACACAAATATCCGTTGCCACAGACCGGATAGACTTGTCGGCCGACAGTGAAATCCGCCACGACGACGAAATACTCGAAATCCCCGCCGGCGTCGAAGTATACGAAATCGACGGGCCGTTCTTTTTCGGCGTAGCCAACAAGTTCGACGAATGCATGAAACAGCTTGCCGCCAAGCCTCGCGTACGCATCATTCGCATGCGCAAAGTGCCCTTTATCGACTCCACCGGACTGCACAACCTCGAAAGCCTCTGCCGCCTCTCGCAACGAGAACATATCCACATCATTCTTTCCGGTGTCAACGAGCAGGTGCGCACCATGCTGATGAAAAGCCGGATGGACGAACGCATCGGGCGAGAGAACATTTGCCGCGACATCCACGAGGCGCTGGCGCGTGCCGCCGACACACTTCAACACAGTCAAGATACGGCAGAACGATAAATTTGCGTACCTTTGCCCTCGAAAAGACTGCGGAAGCCCCCGCGTTTTCGCCGTCCGACAATATAAACCAGCAAATAATAAACCGTAAATAAAAATGATAACGACAGACCAACTGAAAGATATGTTGGAACGCGAGCAGGCGTTGAGGAGGTATCTTTGACGTCGATGCAAAGATCGTTCAATTAGAAGAAGAAGAACTGCGCACGCAAGATCCTGCATTTTGGGAAGATGCCAAACGCGCCGAAGCGCAGATGAAGGTTGTCAAAGACCTAAAAAAATGGATCGAACTCTATCGCGAAGTACACGATGCGGCCGAGGAGCTGTCGCTCGCTTTCGAGTACGTAAAAGAAGGCATCACGTCCGAAGAAGAGGTCGATGCGGCCTACAACCGGACAAAGGAGCTGATTGAAAATCTCGAGTTCCGAAATATGCTTCGTGAAGAAGCCGACCAGATGTGCTGCGTACTCAAGATTAACTCGGGCGCGGGCGGTACGGAGAGTCAGGACTGGGCGTCGATGCTGATGCGTATGTATATGCGCTGGGGCGAATCGAACGACTACAAGGTAACCATCAGCAACTTGCAGGATGGCGACGAGGCCGGCATCAAAACCGTTACGATGAATATTGAAGGTGATTACGCCTACGGTTATCTGAAAGGCGAAAACGGGGTGCACCGGCTCGTGCGCGTATCTCCCTACAACGCCCAGGGCAAACGGATGACTTCGTTTGCGTCCGTCTTTGTGACGCCTCTCGTCGACGATACGATCGAAGTGCAGATCGATCCTTCCTGCATCTCGTGGGATACGTTCCGTTCGGGCGGAGCCGGCGGGCAGAATGTGAACAAGGTAGAATCGGGCGTACGCCTGCGCTACCAGTATAAAGACCCGTACACGGGCGAAGAGGAGGAAATCCTGATCGAAAACACCGAGACGCGTGATCAGCCGAAAAACCGCGAAAACGCGATGCGACAGCTCCGTTCCATCCTCTACGACAAGGAGATGCAACGACGCATGGCAGAAAGAGTCAAAGTCGAAGCAGGTAAGAAAAAAATCGAATGGGGTTCGCAAATCCGCAGTTACGTATTCGACGACCGTCGCGTGAAAGATCACCGCACCAACCACCAGACGTCCGACGTGAACGGGGTAATGGACGGAAAAATCGACGACTTTATCAAAGCGTATCTGATGGAGTTTGCGGGTGCGGATTCGGAGTAAAGAAAACGTACAACCGGTTGAGCAAGATGGAGAAGAAGCTGCGGTTCATGTTTATCGTACAGGGCGAAGGGCGAGGGCATCTGACACAGGCCATCTCGCTGGCCGCCATGTTGCGCCGGCACGGTCATGAGGTGGCCGAAACACTTGTCGGGAAAAGTCACGCCCGCGAAGTGCCCGACTTCTTCCGGGCAAAGATCGGCGCGCCGGTGCGCTCTTACGACGCCCCTTCGTTTATTTTCAAGAAAGACCGCAAACGTCTCGACAAGTTCAAGACCGTGCTCTATAACTTCAGTCCGCGTAAACTGAAACGCTATGGCGAAAGCATCGAGACCATTCACCGGCGCATCAAAAAGGTATGTCCCGACGTGATCGTCAACTTCTACGAACTACTGCCCGCGCTTGCGCAGTTACGCTTCCGCATCGATATACCGTTCGTAAATATCGGGCATCAGTACCTCCTGCGCCATCCCGATTACGGGTATGGGAAAGGAGACGCGCAAAGCCTGATGGTGCTGCGCCTGCACACGTTGCTTACCGGCATCGGCGCCTCGAAGCTTCTGGCGCTCTCGTTCTACCCGATGAAGAATTTTCCGCGCGAAAAGATTGTCGTCGTGCCCCCACTCCTGCGGCGCGAAGTGCTCGAACTACAACCCTCGGAAGGCGATTATATCCTGGGTTACATGCTCAATCAGGGTTTTGAGAACGAAGTGCGCCAATGGCACAACGCGCATCCCGAAACGAAGTTGCACTTCTTCTGGGATAAACGCGACGCGCCGGCCGACCTCGTCGTAGACGAACATTTCACGCTCCATCGCATCGACGACGAGAAGTTCCTGCATTACATGGCCGGCTGTCGCGGATACATCACTACCGCCGGATTCGAATCAGTCTGTGAGGCGTTTTATCTGAATAAACCGGTGATGCTTATTCCCGCACACATCGAACAGGAAATCAATGCGGCCGATGCGGCATCGCTCCGGGGCGCCGTCGTAGGGGAGAGCTTCGACCTGAGCAAGCTGCTCGATTATATGAACACCTCGCGGACATTCGACCACGAGGCGTTCAGGCAATGGCTGCTGTCGGCCGAGGAGATTTTTATCCGCGAACTGACCTCGGTTGTCGGATAACTATTTGCCCGTACTCATCACGCCCGAATCCGTATCGCTGTTATTCAGCCGTTTACCAGAAGCGGAATAAGTACGTCCAAATGAAAAATGGTAGCTTACATTGACGGTAAACAAACGCGAACTTTCCTTGATATAAGTCGACCTTTTATACGACGCAAAACGGTTCCGGTTTTCTTTATCCAGTTTAAAATTGTCGATAAACGGATTGAACACGCCGACACCGGCAGACAAATTTTTATGTTTGTAGTCGAGCCGCACCATCTGAATATTTTCTCCTCCGTTCATCGTTTCACCAAAGAAGCGGTTCCAGTTCGTCTTCAACATATACATCAGCTTCCATTTCTTATATGCGGCAGACACTTGAGCTTCGCAAAACCAGTTCGTATAACGGTGCGCATACGTGTTCCCGTTGCTAAGGAAATGGTTCACGCCTCCGGAAAAAGCGAACTGAACGATCTCTTTGATCGGGCCTATGCGCAACGTCAGAATGCTTGTCAGATATTGCCAGTTACGTTGATTGTTCCATGTCTGTACGATTTTTCCGCTCTCCCAGAACTTTTCTTCCATGATGACTTGCGGAGCATACTCGTACGCCCCCCACAAATTACCGTAGAATAACCCTTTCTTCACCTCATACATCAAGTCGACACTATACTTCCGGTAAGGCTTCAGATCGGGATTGCCGCGCTGCACTTGTAAGGAATCGATCATCATTTCCACCTTTCCAAGGTTCGCAAGCGAAGGCGAATGGGTACTGATATTAGCTCTCAGCCGCACCAGCGATTCATCCGGAAAATGGTACTGGAGCGATATCCTCGGACGAAGATGATAATATTCGTACGTATGATCTGTTTCTTCCTGATGAGAGTCGTAACGCGAGAGGGCGATACCGAGCGTATAATCGAACTTTCGAATCGCTCCTTTCCATTCGGCATATAAATACGTATCGGCCTGACGCATACGTGTCGTATGACTGCGCCCGTTCCGGTAATCGTTATCCGAAAACGACTGATCATGCCTGACACCCAGTCCCAGGCGGTTCTCACCGAGTTTTTTCTCGTAAACACCTTCGGCAATCACGGAATATTTCTTGCCGTCTATGCGATTGTTCACATCGGTAAGTATGCGATCCCCACGCTTCTCCTGATATATGCGCCGGCTATCCGTCCGGTTCAACGTACCGACCATGTTGAAAACGAGTGTCTGATCCTTCGGCATATTCCGCTGATAATAGAAGTCTACCGAAGGACGCTGATAAAAAGACGGATTACGATCAATCATCGCAACCTTATCCGACGGAATCTCCCTGTTATATAAGGTTCCCTGATAATCCCAGTGTTTGTTATTTTCTTCATTATAACAGAGTGAAGCATTAAATAGCTGTTTTACATCCTGAAAACTGTACGTAAGATGGGTATGATGCATATACACTTCCACGTGGTCCGGCGTTCCCTGTTCAATGCGATGTAATGTCGTGCCGTTCGCAAAACGAAACGTTTCTTCATTGTCGCGCCACATCTCGTAAAAATCACGTGGGCCAAAGTGATACCCTGTGCTGAACTCCGACTTTTTATGGTTCATTTTGGCATTCACGTTATGCTCGCCCCACATCGCATTGACGCCTTGCCGCGAGTCGAACCCGAAGCTCCCGCCCGTCTGAGGACGATGTACGATATAATCGAGTACGACTTCGGCATTCCCGTAACGCAATCCAGGGTTATCATGAAACTCGACACGCAGAATGTCGGCCGGCCGCAATGCTTTGATTTCATTGATCTCGACCTTCACGCCGTTGATGCGCAACTGCACCTCGCCACCACCCGGCACCGTGATGGCGTTCGTCATCTGGTTGACAGTGATTTTAGGTAACATCAATTGCTGCAACAAATCGACGCCATCGGTCGAGATACGGACGATACGCTCGGTCGGGAAAATCACTTTACGGTCCGGTTTCGTGACCGAAGCTGAGGCCGTTACCGTCACATCGCCGAGCGTTACGGACGACTCCGCAAGTACGATATCGTTCAGTTGCAAGTTTCCGCTATACCCTTTCAGATCAATGGCCTGTGTCTCGTAGCCGATGCTCGAAACGACCAGCCGATAATCGTCGGTACGGACCTTAGGCAATGCGAAACGGCCATCTTTCCCGGTCGTCGTACCACTGACGAATACGGAGTCCGACGTTTGCAGCACAATATGGGCAAACTCAATCGCCTGACGACTCTCCCCGATAATGCGCCCTTTGATATCGATTTCGGACGCAAAAGCAGCGACTGCCGCAAAGATACAGACAGCATTCAATCCAATTACCCTACACAGTTTATTCTTTTTCATACTACTTATTGCTATAAAGTACCTTGTAATACATAACAAATAGCGCGCAATCATCCGTTATGTTGATTTACTTTCTAATAAGTAGACGCACGTTCTCAGGAAACGTTACAGTCGTTATCGTTTATTTTTTGATCCCACGTTGTAATTAATTAATAAACAATGGGAAAACACTTTTTTTTTTCCTATCTTGCTTCTCTCTTTTGCTTTCGCCCATTGTTTCTGGCTTAAATAAGGCGTTGTCTTTCGCGCTTCGCGCGTTTTTTACTCGTAGATCAAGGAGTAGAGTCGTTCGGGAGCAAAGATTTCGTTGGCTGTTTCAAGGATTTGCAAGGCCGTCACGGCTTCGATTCGGCGGATGATTTCCGCCAGAGAGTCGTACCGATCGAAATGAAGAAACGATTTCCCGAATCCGAGAAAGAGGCTTTCCCGGTTATCGCCGGCCACGGAAAGCTGTCCGACGGCCTGTTTCTTCGCAGCAGCAAGTTGCGTGGTCGTAAGCTGCGTATGGCATAACACGGTCAGCTCGCGCCGGATAAGTTCAAGCACTTTCTCCCGGTTCTTCGGGTCGGAACCGAAATAGATGGCACACAAACCGGTATCGGTGTATCCCGTAAGGTTCGATTCCACCTCATAAACCAATCCCCTTTTTTCGCGTAGAGCCACATTGAGGCGGCTGTTCATTCCGGAACCGCCGAGTATATTATTAAGCAGAAAAAGCGAAATGCGGCGTTTGTCATACATATCGTACGCCCGTCCTCCGATAATGGCATGCGACTGGTGCGTTTTCTTTTTCTTACGCAGTTCCTGCGGTGTGGTTGACCATGGCCGCTCGCGCCTGTGCACGGCCGGATGCCCAGGAACTTCCGATAAGTAAGTCTCGGCCATGCGTACGATTCGCCGGAAGTCCGTACGTCCCATCGAGAAGAAAATCATGTTTCCGGCCGTGTAGAAACGTTCTAAAAACGAACGCCCGGCGTTGGTGTCGAACGTGGGTATCGAGCGCTTATTACCGAGAATATGACGGCCTAACGGATGACCGTCAAACAGCAGATTTTCGTACTCGTCGTAAATCAGCTCCGACGGCATATCTTCATACGAACTGATCTCGTCGAGAATCACTTCCCGCTCTTTCTCGATCTCGTGCGCCGGAAACTGCGAACGAATGACGATGTCGGCCAGCAATTCGATGGCCCGCCGATAATGCTCTTCCATAAAAACGGAATAGATAAACGTCTCTTCCTTCGTCGTATAAGCATTCAACTCGCCGCCAACAGCTTCCATGCGGTTCAAAATATGCCACGTCTTACGCCGCACCGTACCTTTGAACAGCATGTGTTCGACGAAATGCGCCAGCCCCGACTCGTTCGACGCCTCATCGCGCGTACCGGCATGCACCACAATACCGCAATAGGATATCGCTGCATCCGTCGGTAAATGCACGACACGCAAGCCGTTAGGCAACGTATGTGAAAGATAATGCGACATATCCGTATGATTCATCCTCATTGTATGAGGCCGCAAAAATAGCACTTTTTTTGTTTTTAATATTATTTAAGAGGAAACAATGCAACGTGGAAACCTCGATATGCATCATGCTTATGAATTTTATAATGAAAAAATGATATGAAGACGATGAGATTATTTTTCAACTTTGTAGGAGGGGTGATGATCGCCCTGTTATTAAATTCGTGTCTGGATAATGACGGCTATTCGTTAGGCGACATATGGTATTCGTTAGCTACCGTCAATCCTTCAGACAATGGGAGAACTTATTCGCTCACACTCGACGATGGAAAAACATTATGGCCGGCAGCAACACAAGTCCCCCACTACAAACCGAAAGCCAATCAACGGGCATTAGTATATTATACGATTCTTTCCGATTCGTTTCAAGGATATAACCATGCTGTGCAGGTACGTGATATCCAAAACATTCTGACGAAGCCCTTTGTCGATCGATTCAACCCCGACAGTCTGGATGTGAAATACGGAAAAGACCCTCTGAAAATCATGGACATGTGGATGGGTGACGGATACTTGAATGTACAGTTCGGATTCAACTTCGGCGGAACAAAGAGACATTATATCAACCTCATACATCGTCCGGATAAAAGCAATGCTTATACTTTCGAACTCCGCCATCATGCGTATGGGGATCCGCAGCGCTACGGGCGCAAAGGGATTGTTGCTTTCGATTTGTCGAAACTGAAGCTCGATGGAAAAGAGCCTACGCTGATCATTAAGGTGAAAACATTCAAAGGAGATAAGGAATATACGATCAAATATAAAAAGCATCCGTCGAATGCCGTACCCTATTCGATAAAGGAAAAAGATTTAAGCGATCTGGATTTCGTAGCGACGAAATGACGATCTGTTAATAATGTTGTTTGTTGTTCTGAAAAAGAGGGTGTTCCGTTGCGGTACACCCTCTTTGTTGTGGTAAAAAATTATAAATAAAAGGAGAAATCTACTCTAAAATTTTAATTCGGATGTTTCGGTACCATACCGTATCGCCATGATCCTGTAATCCGAAGAACCCTTCTCTATTCTCTCCGCCGCAATTGTTGAGCAATTCGAATGCCAACGGCCATTTTTCCTGGCTGAACTTACTCTTTTGAAGCATTTCCGTCCATTGCGGAGTCCATAAATGATATTCCACCACGGCCTCATCGTTCTGATAGTGAACGACCGTACCCTTGTAGCACATGATTTTCGCCTTGTTCCATTCTCCGAATGTTTTCGAGTTCTGGGGATTGGCCGGAATCATGTCATACAACGATGCCGACTGACGATTACCGTCTTTGCCTAACTTGGCATCCGGATGATTCGCGTTGTCGAGGATCTGATACTCGGGAGCCGAGATATACGAGGGCTGGGTCTTCCAGTTGCCTTGTTCATCGGGCGATTCTACCTCCTGAATCATATAAAAGATACCGGAGTTAGAGCCTTTGTCAACCTTCCATTCCAGTTCGAGTTCGAAGTTCGTAAACTTGTAAGCGAAGATAATGTCTCCGCCATCTTCCGCACCGGCTTCTCCCTTACCCGATCCGGTCATCTTAATGCAACCGTTTTCGATCGTCCAGCGAGCCGGCATGTCTTCGCGTCCGTAACCGCGCCATCCGTCGAAAGTCTTGCCATCGAACAGCGTAATCCATCCGTCTTTATCTTTGGCGAATTTTGCCAAATCGACGGTCGGCAGGTTCAACGTCCGGTACTCGGGTGCAGCCTGAGCCGTAGGAACAGAATCGGTTGCTGCCGCATCGGCAGAACCTTCGGCTTTTTTTCCTCCGCCGCAGGAGGCAAGCGCTATCATACCAACAGCGCTTGCTACTAATACACTTTTCTTCATTGTTTATCGGTTTGTTGTAAATGATAATTGTTTTTTGTAATAAGCAAAGACGGAGCGCACGATCCGCAACTCTCACGGAGGGCTCTCCGTCTTCGTCTATGTATTCATTTTTTTCGCTTACGGCATATCCGGCAACTTCCAGCCCGCGCGATACGTATGTTTCACCAATTCCTCGGCAAACTGTTTCGCATTCATCGGCTCGGTGAATTTCTTGTCGAACTTGGGATCGCCGTCCACCACTTTGAAATCATCACTGATCTGGATTTTGAGCATCTCGTCATCCTTGATGTTCGTAAACTTCATGTTCTGTCCGTCCCAATCGAGCACTTTGTTCAGTCCCTGCAAACGAACCGCCAATACGCCCATCACGACCATTTCGTTGAACGGGCCGGCTTCGGAGAAGTCGGATTTCGGTTTCACGCGGTTTGCGGGGCTTTCCTTACATGCGCGCACCCAGTCTTGTTCGTGACCGCTCTCAGCTTCGGGCACCCGACGTTCTACCTTCGGCGTATTCGGCACCCGTCCCGAAAGCAGGAACGGATCACGTCCGTAGCATCCGCAGATCAACGTATCTTTCGTACCATGGAAAATACATAATCCGCCGCCAGCCTGCATCAGCTGCATGCCTTGCGGGAATCCTTCCGGACGGTCGGGCATCATACCGCCATCGTACCAGTGTACTTCGACTTCGGGAAGGGCCAATTTCGGCATATTTTCACGCGCCGGGAAGATCAGCTTCACGTGCTGTGCCTGCGGAGCGCAGTCGGTCAGCAGCAACGTCGAAGAGGCTTCGGCATGAATCGGGAAGCCCAATTTCAACGCTTTGAATGCCGGATGCATGATATGGCAAGCCATGTCGCCCAAAGCTCCCGTACCGTACTCCCACCAGCCGCGCCAGTTCCACGGATGATAAATGTTGTTGAACGGTCTGAGTTTACCCGGTCCGGTAAACAAATCCCAATTCAGCGTCGAAGGAATTTTATCGACTTTCGTCGGAGCGTTCAATCCTTGCGGCCAAATCGGACGGTCGGTCGCGCAATCCACGCGTTTCACCTCGCCAATCTCACCGTTCCATATCCATTCGCAGACCTGATTGACTCCTTCGCCCGAAGCTCCCTGATTACCCATCTGGCTGGCGATCTGATATTTTTCAGCCAGTTTCGTAAGCAGACGTGATTCGTAAACCGAATGCGTCAACGGTTTTTGTACGTAAACGTGTTTGCCGAGCGTAATGGCATCGGCCGTAACAATCGCGTGGGTATGGTCGGCCGTAGCCACAATCACCCCGTCGATCGATTTACCCATTTCGTCGTACATCTTCCGGTAGTCCCAGTACTTCTTGGCTTTGGGATGCGCATCGAATACTTTCTTGGCATACTTCCAATCCACATCGCAAAGCGCGACGATGTTTTCCGTCGGCGACACTTTTTTGATGTTAGCATTTCCCATCCCGCCGATACCTACGGCGGCAATGTTCAGCTTATCCGTCGGCGCGGTATAGCCATGACTTTTACCTAATACACTACTCGGAACGAACGACAATGCTGCGGCTGCAGCGGCTCCTTGTTGGAGAAAACTTCTTCTTGAAATGTTTGACATAGTAGTTAAGTTTGATATTATAATTATAATCGTGAAAATACATGAAAAACCATGCAAATGTAAATAGAAAAGAAATAAAATAAAAATATTCGCGTCCCTTTTTGCTGTATTTTCATACCGACCTACCATTCTACATCTTCATTTTAGCACAGATGCCCTACCATCCCGGATTCTGTTTCAATGAAGGTGTACGTTTTAACTCATCGGCCATAATGGGAAACCAGTAGTGTCGGGGCGTTTCAAAGATACGGCCGTCCTTAACCTCAAAACGCTGCATCTTGTACTTCTTGCCATCAACTTCTATCTTACCGTTTGCATCTTCAACGGGCCTCATACCATGCGACCAGCGCTGTGTTTTAGGATAAGGCCAATTGTCTGCATTAACATATGCTTTTTCGAGAGCAATCTCTTCAGAGTCATCCGGTTCAAGATATAATCTGCAATGCCATATACGATGGTTTTCGTAGAAGAGCTCGACACGTCTTTCTCGCTGTATATATTCATTCATCAGCTTCTTGTCTGTTTTTGCAGCAGGAGGAATCGGGGCCATGAACGAACGAGCACGTATTTCGTTGAGTAGAGCATATATTTCTTCATTGGGTCCTGTCGTTTCATTGACAGCCTCACAGTAGATATACATTATTTCAGGAAGTCTCCATATGGCCGGTGCACTAATAGAATGCCATCCGGATCCTTTATTCCAACCATCTTTATAAAACTTACGCAAATAATATCCCGTGTGAGAAGCATTATCCAGATAGCTTCCGCTTACGGCATCATTCTTTTCGGCCGTATTGAGTATACTACTACGATAGGAAGAGCCATGATACCGAATATCACGATAGAAACGCGGATCGCGCTTTACGCTTTCATATGGATTTGAGTCGTCATATCCATCTGTTATTGCCTGTGAACCATACACCGGATACCCATATCCGTCAGATGCAATATATTCGTATTCATCAACCTGTTCCTGTAACGGACGCTGACGTGCATGTCCACCTTGTGAAGGAGGCAATACATCCCCAGACCATCCCGTATCTTTATCTCTTGTTACAAACCAAACCCATTCCTGCCGTATGGCATCCATTTCGTAGAACATCGTCCACAGCCTTTTATATACCTTACCATTACTTGTGTTTTTATTATTGATATCTCCAAAGTCCTTTTCATCGTATTTTTTATACAGCGTATAACGTAAATTGCCATTGTTGTCCTTACATTCCAGCACTGCTTTGGCTGCCTGCTTCGCCAACTCCCAGCGTTTAGCCACATATCCGTATTCGTTTTTATGTATACGCGCATCGTTAGATAAATGTCCGCCGTTATACATCGGAGTAGCCGCCATCCACCGCGCCATGGCTTTCAGTCCGAGACAAGCACCTTGATCTACACGCCCAAAATCTTGTCCGCCGTTAAAAGCCGGGACTCTGTGATATGCCGAATCAGCATCCGCACATATTCGCTCGACAATCTCATGTGCTGACAATTGCTTAAACTCCATCTTGTCATTTGGCATGATGACACGGTCAATGTATGGCACCTCTCCATAAGCGCGCAATAAAAGGAAATGAAGATAGCCTCGCAGGAAATATGTTTCACCGACACGTTTGATGATGTCTCCTTCACGCCCCATCTGCGGATTGTCCGGAGTATCATATTTTTTCACTCCTTCCAGTATACTATTGGCCTTACGCACTTTTTCATATAAATGTCCCCAATATTGGCCACAGCTACTGCGAGAAGGCATCCCTTGTGACGGACCATAATTACCGATATGAAATTGATGAGGAATCGCGGCTTCATGACTGCTGGCGCTGCATTCGTCGGTAACGGAAGCCGTCCCGAAATGGTTAAAATAAAGCAGAGGCCTGTTGGCCGTTTTACACCCTTCGTATAAGTCTGTCACTAATCTTTCCACCTTATCATACGAAGTAAACACCTCTCTTTCGTTCACTTTATCATCCGGTGTTTTATCCAAGTAGTCGTCACATCCCATAAAGATTATTGACAAACACACTAAAAAGCCTGTTAAAAATTTTATCTTGTTCATGTTCTTAAGTTTTAACGTTAATACGTAATATTGATGCCAAAATTAAAAATACGCTGTACGGGATACCAAGAACCGTCTCCACTCTTTGTTTCCGGATCGACATCCACATCTTCCAGATTATCAAACGTTAAAAGGTTCATTCCTTGGGCATATATCCTGAAGTTTTGCAATCCCGCAAAACGAATCGCACTTTTAGGAAGTGAATATCCGATTTCCAGGTTCTTCAGACGCAGGTAAGAAGCGTCATATAAAAATAGACTGCTATGATTATTTTTATTATTGTTATTCGCTCCGTAAGTCAGCCTCGGGTACTTTGCCACGTCTTTTCTTTCTTCCGTCCATCGATCAAGGTGCATCGGCTTTACTTTCCCGATTTGATCCTGTTCATACGCAGGAAAATCCCACACGGCAGCACCGTCAAGCAACACACTGCTATGAGCTGATCCTTGAAAAAGCATGCTAAAATCGAACCCTTTATATTGTATACCGATCGGAATACCGAACTGTATTTCGGGCGTTCTCGGGTATCCCATAGGCATACGGTCCCCTTCGTTATCAATTTTACCATCGCCATTGAGATCTCTATAGACGACATCCCCCGGATAAAGTTTTCCCCATGGCTGGAAACCACTGCCATCGTTCATCGCATTTAAACGATCTGCTTCCTCCTGATCCCGAACAAAATGGTCTACAACGTACACAAAATGCTCGTTGATACGTTTGCCGGTATTCCTACGATAGTCGTTATCGTAATTTATTTCGTTCATAAACTTGATTTTATTTCGGGCGAATGTAAAATTAGGCTTTATATAATAACGAAAATTTTTCCCAACACGTCCATTCCAGCCTATTTCGAAATCGACACCATAATTATCAACAATACCGGAATTGATGAATGGCGCGTCTTTGCCTACAATATCCGGAAAACCAAGCTTATTACTACCACTCAAGCTGGTAATAATATCATAGCGATGTTCGCGGAAATAATCGAACGAGAGCGTAAGACGTTCGTCAAAGAGCGAAGCATCGAGTCCGACATTCAGTTTTTCAGCTTTCTCCCAGGTCAAATCCGGATTCGCAAAATTTCCTTCGTGTAGTCCGGCATAACGACTACCGAACTCATTTACGCCGAAGTTGTAGCCGCTACCCTCCTTATAAAATTGAAGGTAGGCAAAACGATCGTCGTCTGAATCGGAAATCTTATCGCTTCCGACTAACCCGAAAGAACCTCTTATTTTTAACATATCCAACCATGCACTAGCTCTCTCCATAAATGATTCGCGCGATATGACCCATCCGACAGAGGCGGCTGGAAAAGTACCGTAGCGTTTACCCGGCGCAAAGTTCTCCGAACCATTATAACCGATATTAAACTCAGCCAGATACTTATTCTCATAGCCATACGTAACTCGTCCGCTAACTCCCTGATAACGATAATCTACACGATTATCATATGTTCGTGTCGAGCGGTTGAACAATACGAGACCTGAGACATCGTGTGCCCCAAACCGACGCAAATAATCGATTTTCAACTGATAATATGTTTTACTTTGCGCCGGATTATGCTCCAATTTGTTGCTGATCGTTTCATCCGTATCATACCAGGGATTGCCCAGTTTATATTTTCCATCATACGAAGTGTGATTCATGTAATAAGAACCATTATTTCCTTCTTCCGGTTGAAACGTCGCATACCTTCCATAATTCGCGTATCCGTCGGCACGTGTTTCGAGAAGACGCCGGATCCATCGCCCTTCTTCCGCATCATACGAAAAGATACCTTCTATTTTCAACCCCTTAGTGATAAAATCAAGACGATGCCCGATAGCAAAAGAACCGTTTAAATAAGTCTTTTTTTCATTCAGATAACCTGTGCGTGATAATTCGCCCAATATATTGTAGCGATGCTGGTAGTCTCCATACAGCAATCCGTATGGATTCTTTAGCACATATTTCTGATTGTCGGCATGGCCGTTATCGGGGAGCGTGATGGGCAGATAGGGAGGCTGTGTGTTGGAGATGGCAACAATCCGGGAAGCTGTCGTTCCGGGAGCATTCCGATCCGTTATACGCGCACCCAAATCGACTTTGACGTAGAAATTCTTCGTGATATCGACATCCACATTCGCGCGGAAATTATATCGTTTAAAAACGGCTTGCGTATCGTACTGTGTGAGATTGGTATGTTTGTAGTTGCCACTTTGCTGATAATAGTTGGCCATTACATAATAACGCGCCCGATCAGATCCTCCTCGTACCGAGAGGCTGTAATCCTGCTGTGTTCCGGTTTGAAACGCATAGTCGAAATAATCGTTATCATATCCCAGTCCATCCGAATTATCCCCTCTTGCTCTGCGATAATTGGCAATAGCCTCTTCCGAGAAAAGGGTTAAGTTCGACCGATCAACATTCGGATTGCTATTGATCACCGCTTCATTATGAAGCATGGCATAATCGGCCGAACCTAAGTATTTCGGGAATTTGACCGGGTTATTCGTACCGGCCGATGCCTTGAAATTAACGGTAGCCTTTTCTTGTGCTTTTCCACGCTTGGTTGTTACAATGATGACCCCGTTCGCTCCGCGTACGCCATAAGGAGCCGTTGCCGAAGCATCTTTCAGAATCGTGAACGTTTCTATTTCTTCCGGGGCAAGATAACTCATGTCGCGTTCTACCCCATCGACAATAATGATCGGAGATTGATCGCCATACGTACCCATACCACGAACTTTCAGAGTAGCCGCATCCACACCCGGTTCTCCCCCGCTGAACTGATTGACCATTAATCCCGGCATACGTCCTGCAAGCGCATTGTTTAGATTCGCCGTAGGACTTTGTTGCAAATCTTTCGTTGTAATGGTCGCAATGGAGCCCGTAATCGTCGCCTTCCTTTGCGTCGTGTATCCTATAACAACAACCTCTTCCATGGCCTTGCTGTCTTCAACCAATCGAACAGCGATCCGGTCTCTGCCATTAAGCGCGACTTCCTCGGGCTGAAACCCGACATACGAAAAAACCAATACGGCATCGGCATAAGGAACTTCAATCGAAAAAACGCCTTCTGCATCCGTAATAGTTCCGATACCCAAACCTTTAACCTGTATATTTACTCCGGGTAAAGGGTCATCAAGCTGGTCGACTACGGTTCCCGTAACTTTTACTTTTCGCTGATCGGGAGCAGGAAGTTGTTCTTCGTTTTTCTCTGAAGAAGGCAACAATACGACTTGTCCGTTTCTCTCCCTGATGGCAATATTTTTCCCCTTTAAGGCCATTTTCAGCGTCTCTTCCAACGTTGAATTTTTGACTTGAATCGAAATGGTTTCATTGTCATTCACAACTTCATTGGAATAAATAATACTTACACCTACTTGTCTGTGAATCTCATCAAATACTTGTTGCAGTGTAACATTTTTCATCGTCAGGCTAATCTGGGATTTTAGCACGTTTGCACTCATCGTCATTCCTACAATACATAAGACACAGACGATAAGCAATCTTCGGCATCCGAAAACAGACCCGAGCTCCTTCCTTTTGTGTAAGTCATTTATCTTTCTCATGTTATTAAAAATTGGATTAATGATTATGTTTAATGGTATAATAACCTCGTTTGTGAAGCAACTCCCCCGGAACTACGGTTTCCAGAAGTATCCTGACAGTTTCTTCGGCTGAATCCCTGAGATTAAGTTGCCCCGAAACCTGATAATTGAGATATTGATCATCCACCAGTTCGATCCGTATGTTGTATGCCTTTTCCAGTTTTCGTATTGCTTTGTACAGTGTCTCTTTCTTGAACAGAAGTTTATTTTCTGTCCATGCAATATAATAAGCCACATCAACAGACTGAATATGTTCAATCTTCGTTTCGTTTGAGAAACTGTAATACTGATTCGGTACTAATGTTTCATCCGTCTCATCTCCTTTGATCATCACCGATCCGTTGACCAGTACCGTTTCAAATGATTGAAGTTCCCGATCAACAGCCACGTTAAATTGAGTCCCTAAAACTTCTACCGATCGATATAACGTTTTGACAACAAATACCTGATCTTCATCTTTGGAAACATCAAAATAAGCTTCGCCGTCAAGATAAACTTCTCTTCGATTGACCGTAAAACAAGGTGGATATACAAGCGTAGAACCGGAGTTTAGATAGATGATTGTGCCGTCGGATAGCCGAAGCTCCGCACGCTTTCCGTAGGGTACGTATAAAACATTCGGTTCTGGCCCTTTTCGATCAACGGTTTCGATCGTGTCGTTAATAATTACTTTCCGATGATCATGCAAGACGTTGACCGTCGATTCAGTGCATTGCATTTCCTCTTTTCCTCCGATTTTCAATGTGATCTTATTACCGCATGAAACATTCTGGATGGCTGCCTCATAATCAAATGGTTTATCCGATATATTCCATATGGAAAGCCCAATCGCAATGATGGCAACTATGCAAGCAGCCGCAATGTAATATCTGTACAATGAAGTGATTCTTTTCTCCCGGCGTATGCGCCCCATAATCTTTTGAATCGCCTGTTCATTCGTTCTGTACATGCCACAGACAGAGGTTGCCGTCCACAAAATCTGCAACTCGGCAAAATGTGTTCGGTTTGCTTCGGTTTGTTCTATCCAATACAAAACTTGACGTGCCTCTTCAATCGTCACGTCTTGTTCAATAAATTTTATCAATAACAAATCATCCATATTTTAAGGCATCCATGTTCATCATGAAGAACAGTATCTTCTGAATCACACCCTAAAATATAGTTGTTAAACTGTGGAGAATCATAATAGCAGATTTCTCAAATTCTTCTTTTTTCGCTGATTGCAAGCCAGATATTTATTCTATTACTGCGAAAACGTGATGGAGTTCCGGCTAATGCCGATAAGATGAGAACAGGAAGAAGAGTAAAAACAAATATTCTTTCGGCATTTTTTTTCTTAAATATTGCAGAGCTTTCGTGATATGAAACTCGATCGCCTTCACAGACAACCCATATTGATCTGCAATTTCTTTATTTTTTAAGCCTTGGATACGACTCATTTCAAAAATCGCACGTGTTTTTTCGGGCAATGTCTCCATCGCCTTTCTTATCACAAGGAGTAGATCTTCCTCTTCCAGAAGTTTGGAAGCATCATTTTCTAACGTATATAAATGGGCTTTCACATATATTGCTCCGATATCCATTTCGTCAATCGATACAAACTTATGCCGGAAAGACCTCAAATAATTGATGCATTTATTGCGAAGGATAACCATCAGATAAGGAGTCAATCGAGTATTTTCATCCAAAGAATGACGGTTCTTCCATAATGACAAAAATGTGTCAGACACGATTTCTTCGGATACAGCACGATTCTGTGTGTATATCATCGCAAATCGGTTCAACCGGCATTCGTAAGACCGAACGATTTGTCTGAAAACACGCTCATTCCCTTCCTTCAGAAGTCTGAGATCAACATCCATGCATACAAGATTTATCTTATTCGACAATGATTGTTCCTTTGTGCAAATTTATAAAAAAGCTGCGGATGTTGCATGTTTCGGAAAAAGAAACTACATTTGCATGAACATTAATTTTGTAACCAATACAATGTCATGAAATATAGCAATCTGCCGATGCGTATCTTCCGATTCTATGTCGAGGGCTTCAGGTCTATGACTTGGGGAAGGACGCTTTGGATACTGATTTTGATTAAGCTATTCATTATGTTTATCGTTTTAAAAATTTTCTTTTTCCCACGCTACCTGAACCGCTTCGACACGGCGGAAGAAAAAGAACACTACGTCTCGGAAGAGCTGGTTGAAAGAGCATTACATCCATCAAATAATTAATGACTAAACTAAAACACGATGATTGAAAATTTAGATTCTTCTTTGGTTGATTGGTCGCGGGCGCAGTTTGCTCTGACGGCCATCTATCATTGGCTATTCGTTCCGCTCACCCTCGGGCTGGGAATCGTGATGGCCGTGATGGAAACGATCTATTACCGTACCGGAAAAGAGTTTTGGAAAGAAACGGCCAAATTCTGGATGAAACTCTTTGGTATCAATTTTGCCATTGGAGTGGCCACCGGACTGATTCTGGAGTTCGAATTCGGGACGAACTGGTCGAACTACAGCTGGTTCGTAGGCGATATTTTCGGCGCTCCATTAGCGATCGAAGGTATTCTGGCGTTCTTTATGGAAGCCACGTTTATCGCCGTCATGTTCTTTGGCTGGAACAAGGTCAGCAGAGGCGCGCATCTGGCTTCTACCTGGCTGACGATTACGGGAGCCACCCTTTCGGCCTTCTGGATTCTGGTGGCCAACGCGTGGATGCAGTACCCGGTCGGCATGCAGTTTAATCCCGACACGGTACGGAACGAGATGTTCGACTTTTGGGCCGTTGCTTTCTCGCCGGTAGCGATCAACAAGTTCTTCCATACGGTACTCTCCGCGTGGGTGCTTGGCGCGGTATTCGTCGTAGGGGTCAGCTCGTGGTTTCTGCTGCGGAACCGTCAGCGGCAATTCGCGATGGAAAGCATAAAGATCGGCTCGATATTCGGCCTCGTATCGTCCGTATTACTGATGTGGACGGGCGACGGATCGGCTTACTGCGTGGGACAATATCAGCCGATGAAACTGGCGGCCATGGAGGGCTTGTATAAAGGCTCGAACGGAGTAGAGCTGGTGGCTGTCGGAGTATTGAATCCGTCGAAGAAAGCGTATAACGATAACGAAGAGCCGTTCATCGGAAAGATCGGCATTCCCAAATTGTTGTCGTTGCTGACGGAACGCGATCCCAACGCGTTTGTGCCGGGTATCGGCGACCTTATCGACGGAGGGTATCCTTCGGGCGACGGCTTAGCGATATCGGCGCAGGAGAAGATGGCGCGCGGAAGAGTGGCGATTCAGGCATTGGCCGATTACCGGAAGGCCGTCAAAGCCGGCGACGAGGCGGCGATGCAAACGAGCCGTTCTACGCTCGAAGAGAACTTCCGCTATTTCGGCTACGGTTACATCAAAGACCCGGCCGAACTGATCCCGCCGGTGGCGCTGACATTTTACTCGTTCCGCGTGATGGTAGGACTGGGACTTTTCTTTATGCTGATTTTCGTGCTGGTGCTGATGCTCGGACGAAAAGGACAGATCACGAAACATCGCTGGTTGCAAAAGGTATGCCTCTGGTCTATCCCGTTGGCTTACATAGCCAGTCAGGCGGGATGGATCGTGGCCGAAGTAGGGCGTCAGCCGTGGGTGATCCAGGACCTGATGCCGACGGGCGCAGCCGTATCGAAACTGCAAACCAGCTCGGTGCAACTGACGTTCTTCCTGTTCCTCGTACTATTCACGATCCTGCTCATTGCCGAAATCGGCATCATGACGAAGGCTATCAAGAAAGGCCCTGAAATTTCCGAATAATGACAACCGATTAAAAATCAAACGCTATGAATCAAATAAGTTATCAATTTCTTCAGGAATATTGGTGGTTTCTGGTCTCGTTGCTGGGAGCGCTGTTGGTATTTTTGATGTTTGTACAGGGCGGTCAGTCGCTGCTGTTTACGATAGGAAAGACGGAGAGACAGCAGAAATTGCTGATCAATTCGATCGGTCGCAAGTGGGAATTTACTTTCACGACGCTGGTCACCTTCGGAGGGGCTTTCTTCGCGTCGTTCCCTCTGTTTTATTCGACGAGCTTCGGAGGGGCCTACTGGGTATGGACGCTGATTCTGCTCTGCTTCGTGCTGCAAGCCGTCTCCTACGAATTTCAGGCTAAGAAAGGCAACCTCTTAGGCAAAAAGACCTACCAGATTTTTCTGATCATCAACGGAGTGCTGGGTCCGCTGTTGCTCGGCACGGCTGTGGGCACGTTTTTTACGGGCGCCGAGTTCGTGGTCGATAAGGCACAGCTGACGGAGCTGGGCATGCCGGTGATCTCGCGTTGGGCCACGCCATGGCACGGATTGGAGGCGGTAACGGTAATCTGGAACCTGTGTCTCGGAGCGGCCGTATTCTTTCTGGCAAGGGTATTGGCCATCCTTTACTTCGTGAATAACATCGAAGACGACGAAGTGGATAAGCATTGCCGTAAACGTCTGCCGATTGAAGTTGGCGGATTTCTCGTTTTTTTCCTCCTGTTTGTCGGTCGTCTGATGACGATGGATGGGTATGCGGTACATCCGGAGACGGAAGAGATCTTCATGCAACCGTACAAGTATCTGAACAATCTGCTGGAGATGCCGCTCGTATTGGTGCTTTTCCTTGCTGGAGTCGTATTGGTGCTCTACGGTATCATCGACACGATGCTCTCGAAATATCATGTCAAAGGCATCTGGTTCGCCGGAACGGGAACGGTACTGACGGTGCTGGCGTTATTGCTTTGCGCAGGATGGAATCATACGGCGTACTATCCGTCGACGGTCGATCTGCAAAGTTCCTTAACGATTCGAAACAGCTCATCGAGCCATTTCACATTGCAGACGATGATGTACGTTTCGTTCCTGATTCCGTTCGTGCTGGCCTATATCTTTTACGCGTGGCGGGCATTGGACTTGCACAAGATCAACGACCGGGAGATGCGCGAAGGAGAGCATACATATTAATATTTGTGTGCTAGCGGTCAGTGGTCAGCTTTCAGCGGTCAGTTTTTGACCACAAGTTGCACAAGTTTTTATTTTTCCTGTCATTCAGAGCGTCAGCGATGAATCTTTCCTTTACAGAGCGAGGTTCCTCACTACGTTCGGAATGACAGATTAATGCTTATTTGTCAGCTATTAATGGTTATGCAGGGTACATGATTGGGTCTATACCACGCATAGCTATTAACAATTAATCTTTCATTCATTTAATTCAGGCTTACAGCCCTCCGTCGAGGGGTATCCTTGTTTCCCAACGCTGCGCATTGGGCTGAATTAACACGCCCTCTCAGGGCTGTTTTTCAATTATTAATGGTCAATTGTTAATTGTTATTCAACTTTCAGTTCTTCGGACGTTTAGTTGTTTAGCGTTCTGTTTTCAGTGTTCAGCCATCAGCCCAAACAACTCAACACCTCAACATCT
>NZ_JAUMYS010000101.1 GCF_030528505.1 Tannerella sp. | reverse complement strand
CCAATGCGAAGCGTTGGGGAAAAAGGCATCGCATCTTGGCGGAGGGCTGTAAGCCCGAATTATAATTGTTAATGGTTAATTGTCAATTGTTATGCATGGTACACACCGAATCATGTACCCGGTATGACAATTAACCATTGACAATTAACAATTAAATAATGGTAAACGCCGAACAGTGTATCGCGTAATTTGGGTTTAATTTTATCCCCATTATTGGGGATTTCAGCGTAAGAGCGGGTGCGCTATCTTTGCAGTCTGATTATAACAGCCATGCGTAGATATATTTTTGGGGTTATCATATGGTGCTCAGTCTGTACACAAAGCTTGTTCTGTCAAGCGTTTACAATAACGGGCAAAATACTGAACCGTCAAAGCAAAGAAGCGGTAGGTTTCGCCACCGTCTCATTTGCCGACAACAGCTTGTGGACGGTGGCCGACGAGAAAGGACGTTTCGTGCTGAAAGACGTTCCCGGCGGTAAGGCTGTACTGCTGGTTCATTGCCTTGGGTACGTCACAAAATCGTTCGACATAGATGTGAAAAACGATATGCCGGAGCTTGTTTTTCTGCTCGCGGAAGAAAATTTGACACTCGACGAAGTCGTCGTTACGGCGCGCCAAAAGCCTCGCGAACTGACGACATCCTACACCATCGACCGTACGACGTTAGACCATGCACAAATCCTGAACGTGGCCGATATCCGTTCGTTACTGCCGGGCGGAAAGACTCCCATACGCCAGGAGCTTACGAACGATCAACGTTTTGTACTGCGAGCCAAAGGGGGCGAGAGAGGAAACGCTTCGTTCGGAACGGCCGTCGAGGTAGACGGAGTGCGGCTGCAAAACAACGCAGCCTTCGACGAGACGAAAGGAGCCGACGTACGGAGCATCAGCTCGACGAATATCGAATCGGTCGAAGTGGTCACAGGGATCCCGTCGGTCGAACACGGCGATTTATCGAGCGGAATCGTAAAGATCCACACGCGCAAAGGGAGGACGCCGCTGACCGTCGAGTTATCCACTGCACCTAAAAGTAAGCTGGCTGCCGTCAGCAAAGGCTTTTCGCTCGGCACGGACGCGGGAACGCTCAATACCGGTTTCGAACATACGGAATCCGTTTCCGACCCTGCTTCGCCCCACACATCGTACGCACGCAACGCGCTTACGGTTAAATACTCACACACCCTAAACAAAAGCCGGGGAATGCCTCTCTCGCTCGATTTGGGACTGACGGGCAACATCGGCGGCTACGATTCGAAGGCCGATCCCGATGCGTTCAGAGAAACGTACACGCACATGAAAGACAACGGTCTGCGGGGTAGCGTAAGCGCCAAATGGCTGCTTAAAAAAGCGTGGATCACGAATCTGGAGTTTTCCGGATCGGTCAGCTATTCCGACCGGCTGTCGAAGTCGAACACGAACAAAAGCAGCTCGTCGTCGCAAGCGTCTCTCCACTCATTGGAACAAGGATATTTCATCGCAACGAACTATGACGAAAACCCGGATGCCCCTGTCCTCCTGCTTCCGCGCGGTTACTGGTATGTATTGCAGTATCACGACAGCAAGCCACTCCACTATATGGCTAAGATGAAGGCCGACTGGCAACATCGGTTCGGCTCCGTCTCACACAAGTTCATGGCCGGTGCCGAGCTGAGCGGCAGCCGCAATAAGGGTCGAGGCGTTTATTACGACAACTTGCGCTATGCCCCGACGTGGCGTCCGTACTACTACAATGAAAAGCCATCTGTGAATAACGTCGCCTGGTATATCGAAGAGAAACTGAGCCTGCCCATCCGGCAAAACGCTTCGCTGCTCGAAGTAAAGGTCGGCCTACGCTCGGACATGACGATGATCCGTTCTTCGACCTACGGTACGGTACAGAGCTTCTCTCCCAGAGTCAATGCGAAATACACGCTACGCAAAAATGCGGACGGCCTGCTCCGTGATTTCAGCCTCTACGCAGGATGGGGAAAATCCGTCAAACTGCCTTCGCTCGAAGTGCTTTATCCCAGACCGAAATATTCGGACGATCTGGCCTTCGCCCCCGGCGCCATGGCCGATGGCAGCACGTTCTATGCCTACTTCACCACACCGACACTGCCTCGCCACAACCCCAATCTGCGCTGGCAACAGAACAAACAGATCGAAATCGGTACCGAACTTTCCATCAGCGGCGTACAAGTTACCCTTTCACTCTTCCGAAGCCAAACCGTCGATCCGTATATCTGTACGCTCGAACATACGCCCTACTCCTACCGGCTGACCGAACAAAAAGCGCTTGAAAAGAGTATCATTCCGTTGCAGGACAGACAATATACGATCGACCGGGAGACAGGCGTCGTGACCGTCTCGGACAAGACCGGCACATACAGCAGCCATCCACTCGAATATACAAGGCGCGATACGTATAAGGACAACTACTTCTATCGGAACGGATCCCCCATCGAACGAAACGGCATCGAATGGATCGTCGAATTTCCACGCATCCGCTCCATCAGAACCAAGTTCCGCCTCGATGGAAATTACTATCGCTACAAAGGAGTAGACGAAACGCTGATTGCCTCAATTCCCGCACAGACCATGACGGACAATAGTCCGTTCAGATATATCGGCTATTACGTCGGCTCGTCGACCAGCGCGACTTCGCACCGAACGGGAGGAAGCATTGTATCGACCATTCAGCCGGCGTCTCCCTCCGTCTCGAACGGGGCTATCTCCGAGGAAGTGAACCTCAACGTTACGGCCGAAACGCATATTCCCGCCATTCGCATGCTTTTTAGCGTAAAACTTGAGACATCCTTATATCGATACGGTCGCCGGCTCAGTCAATACAAAGGGCGAAGCTACGGCTTCGTGGTGAACAAGCCGGAGGATCTATCGGGCGAAGACACCGATATTTATCAGGGAGATGTCTATGTGGGTAGCTATCCGCTGTACTACTCGACGTGGGAGGATCCCGATACAAAGATTCCTTTTGCCGAGAAATTCGCATGGGCCAAAGAGAACGACAAAGATTTATACAACGAACTGGCCAAGATGGTGCTCAAATCACCGACCAATTACTTTTTCAACCCGAACCGGATATCGCCGTACTTTTCGGCGAATATCAACATTACGAAAGAAATCGGCAAATGGGCATCGATCTCTTTCTATGCCTACAATTTTTTCAACAACATGGGGAAAATCAAGTTCTCGGAGAATCGTACGGAAACGATTTTATATGACAGCGGGTTCATTCCGCAGTTCACGTACGGACTTTCATTACGACTGAAATTATAACGAAATATCATTACGATTTATTTATAACTAATTTAAAAACAAAGTAAGATGAAAAAGATTCTTTATTTGATGATCAGTACACTGATCTTGTTCACATCATGCAACGATGATGAGAAGGACTACCAAACGTTCGGAGTCAAAATTCAATTGGCGTATCCGCAAGGAAGCCCCTTTACCCCCACCGAAGGTGTAGAAGTGACTCTGACCGACAGCAAAGGTTCTTCCCTGAAGGAAAAAACCGACAAGACGGGAATAGCCTCGTTTAAAGTACCCGCCGGCGTCTATAAAGCATCGGCAACCGACACGCGTCAAAGCGGAGGACATTCGTATATCTACAGTGGAACTAAGGGCGATATTGCTATCTCGATGACAACATCGGCTAATCTGTTTGTGTTAGACCTTACCGAATCGAAGAAAGGACAAGTCGTGATCAAGGAGTTGTATATCTCAGGATGCCCAAAGAACGACGGATCAGGTAACTTCTTCTTCGATCGATACGTGATCCTGTACAATAACTCCGCTCAACCGGCCAGCCTCGACAATCTATGCCTCGGCATGGTATTCCCTTTTAATTCCTTTTCTCCCAATGAGGACTACAAAGGAGGTAAACTGTTCTACGAAAGTGAAGGATGGGTTCCTGCCAGCAACGGTATCTGGTACTTCCCGAAAAACGTAACGATTGAACCCGGCAAGCAAATCTTGATTGCCTTAAACGGCGCGATCGATCATACGAAAACATATACGAAGTCGGTCGACCTCAGCAAACCGGAATATTACTGCACGTACGATGTTTCCGTATACGACAATACCTCTTTCTATCCAGCTCCTTCGGCGGCTATCCCGAGCTCGCATTATCTTTCGGCCGTAAAATACGGAATGGGTAATGCCTGGCCGCTGAGCAATACAAGCCCCGCATTCTTTATCTTTACAACGAAAGATGTCACTCCCGCGGCTTTTGCCAACGATAAGAGCAACTTCAATTACTACCAAGATAAAATTAATCCGGTCTTTGCCCGTCTGAAAATCAAAGATGAATGGGTGCTCGACGGCATCGAAGTATTTATGACCGGCAAAAAAAACAATCAAAAGCGTCTGACGGCGAAAGTAGATGCCGGACAAGTTCACCACCAAGATGGAAAGGGCTACACGCTGTATCGCAACGTCGACCTCGAAGCCACGAAAGCCGTGCCGGGCAACGAGGCGAAGCTCGTATATAAATACGACAAAGGCACCGAAATCGACGGCAAGGCCAGCACCGATCCGAGCGGTATCGATGCCGAGGCGTCGCTCAAGAAAGGGGCGCGCATCATTTATATGGACAGCAACAATTCGACGAACGACTTCCACCAGCGTCGGCAATCCTCGTTGAAAGACTAATCGCAGAAGAAGAGACAGATGATAGACCGTATGCAGAAACGATTTTATATACGCATGCTGATGTGGGTAGGCGGAGTGTTAAGCTCCGCCTGCATCGCTGCGCAAGACACGGTAAAATATCCGATCCGAATCGATTACGGTTATATCAAACGTTCCGATGCGCGGCTTACCGGATACAATGCAACGGGTATCCGGTACCTGCCCGTCGGGAAAATGGCGGTGGCCGACGTCTTTGCCACAAAGGAAAACGGAGGGTTTATCAATTATCATCAGTCGGACGACAGCTACACGCTCGGCGCACAGACCGAGTCGTTCTTCCGTCTTTCACCGCGCATCGTCTTCTTCGGAGGTATCAGTTACCGGTATTTCACAGGCAAAAATATGGGAGGTTCGGCCTTTATCCATCCTTACGAACAACCTTTCGACATTGTGGAATACACCGATACGACACGCGGCGTCAAAAACCTCGAAACGTACCGTCTGACGGGAGCGATCAGTACCGATGTCACGGATCGGCTGACACTCGGCGCGAAAATCGATTACCATGCCGCCAATTATGCCAAACAGAAAGACCTGCGTCATAAGAACAGGCTGCTCGACATGTCGGTCACGGCCGGAGCTTCGTGGCGTCTTCACCCAACGGTCGAGCTCGGAGCCCATTACTTTTATCGCCGCAGTGTAGAAGGACTTGAGTTCAAAGCATACGGCACAACCGACAAACGGTATTACTCTCTGATCAGCTACGGGGCATTTTTCGGCGCTGTCGAAGAGTTCGGAGAGACCGGCTACACGCAAAAGAATGATAATACGCCAATGTATAACCGTTACCATGGCGCTTCGGTGCAACTGCATATCAATCGCTCGGCCGACTTCGGAACGTCTCACGAGCTGGCGTACAAGCATCGCGAGGGAGGATATGGCAGAGAGGCTTCGGCAAGGGTGCTGCACAGCCGGCATCACTCGGATATCTACGAGTACAACGGGGCGTTTCTGCTGAAAAGAGGTGCAGCCCATCACCGCATCGATTTGCACCTCGAAAACGAAAGCCTCGAAAATCTCGAAAACGTCTACAAACATGAAAGCCGGCCAGGCGGCACGACCGTGATCGTGTATTACGATCCGCTGAAAGTCTCCGACAAGCAACGCCTGAAGGCAAACCTCGGCTATACGGCCGATATCGGAGTGCGGGATTTCAATCCGCGATGGACGTTTAAAGGAGGCGTCGACTTCTATCAACAAAAGCAAACCTTGTCGTTTTACCCTTATTACCGCAAACAAACGATTCGTTATGTACATTACTACGCCTCTGCAGCGCGCAACCTCGTGCAAGGTAAGAACGAATACGGTATTTCCGTCGGCGCACGCTATACCTCGGGCGGTGGGACGATGTATAAAGACGGGGAGTACGCAACGCCCGGCGACGACCAAACGAAACCGAAATACAACGCGCTATACCTCGCCTGCGAATACGAATACCTTACGGCTTCGCAGATCAGAGGCGACGTAACACTCCAATATTCGAGGGTACTCGATGCGAACGGCACGCGCGGCTACGTCGCGATGAACAGTACGCTGACCCAAGGATTCAACGTGAAACACCTCGATGGTCATCGTTTTACCTCGCTCACCCTTCGCTTCGGATGCCTTTTTTAACGGATATTCCGCGATAGAGGTTTTTCTGTTCCGTCATTGGGATAATCACAACGGTGATTTATTACAATCAATTTGCAGGAGATAAATCACAACGGTGATTTATTACAATCAATTTGCAGGAAATAAATCACAACGGTGATTTATTACAATCAACGATGCGGGAAATAAATCTTCACGCAGATTGATTAAAAAACTCAAAGCCCCGAATGTGATACTCGGAGCTTTGATTTTGCAGTTCGGGGCATCAACGTCGCGCCCTCTTTCAGTCTATCTAGTCACTCCTTAAAAAGCCCAATTTTCTTCGCCTTGTAAAACTTGGAAATTCCG
>NZ_JAUMYS010000100.1 GCF_030528505.1 Tannerella sp. | reverse complement strand
AGTCCTTCGGATGTTTAGGTGTTTGTTGTTTAACATTCAACTCAACAAATAAACAACTCAACAACTCAACACCCGATACAAGGGCTGAAAGCCTGGATTATTTCAGCCCCATCCCGTAAGGGTGGGGTGTCGACATCCGGACCTTGTTCGCAGGGCTGAAGGCCTGAATTAAATTCATGCTTATATTTTCTATTGCGGAATCTGGGTTAAAAACAGGTTTTTCCACAGCTTGTAAATTTTGTGTCCGAGAGGCCCGAAGATGTTCGGATGGCAAAGAAATAAGCATAAAAAAATGAGGCTGTCCGTGTTTTTGAGACAGCCTCTTTATCATGAATATCAAAATGCTTCTTATAACTCTTCTTTCACTTCCCAACCGAGTGCGCTGGCGCCTAATACGGCGGCATCGCTTTCTTTCAGCTGCGAGAACAGCAGGCGGGTCTTGTTTTGGAATACCTTCAGCATGTGGGCTTCCATCGAACGTTTTACCGGATCCATAAGCATTTGTCCTGCTTTCGTCAGACCGCCGAAGAGGATGATTGCTTCGGGACTTGAGAAGGCCACAAAGTCGGCAAAGGCTTCGCCCAAAATCGCTCCGGTCGTTTCGAAAATCTCTAAGGATAACTTGTCTCCTTTAACGGCCGCGTCATAAACGTCTTTCGACGTGATTTTGTCCGGTTCCAACTCACGTAACAGACTTTCTTCGGTACGCGTCATCAGCAGTTCACAAGCCGTACGGGCAACCCCCGTGGCCGAAGCATAAGCCTCCAGACACCCGTGACGACCGCATCCGCACAAACGTCCGTTCTCACGGCGTACGATGACGTGTCCCAGTTCACCGGCAAATCCGTCGTGACCGTATACCAGATTTCCTCCGATAACGATTCCACTGCCCACACCTGTACCCAGTGTGATGACGATAAAATCTTTCAAACCGCGAGCCGCGCCATACGTCATCTCACCGATAGCCGCCGCATTAGCATCGTTCGTCAAGGTAACCGGAATACCTCCCGTCTGGTCGCTGATCAACTGTGCCAAAGGGATTTTTCCTTTCCACGGCAAGTTGGGCGCAAATTCAATGCAACCGTTGAAATAGTTGCCGTTAGGCGCTCCTACTCCGATGCCTTTGATTTTGTCCTTGCCTCCGGCCGAGTTAATCACGTTCTGTAATCCGTCGCCAAGGGCTTTCACATAGTCGTTGATGTCATCATAATGACCTGTTTTAATGGAACCGCTGTATAAGATGGTTCCTCTCGCATCTACTACCCCGAACACGGTATTCGTGCCACCTATGTCAATACCAATTACATAAGGCTTCTCCATGAGTTCTGTGTTTTTTTAATTGAATGATTATTTTTTGTTTCAGTGAGCAAATATATAGGCTTTTGCGAAAGAAAACAATTTTTTTACAGAAAAATAATACTTTTTGGATGTTTCGACAACATCTCTATTCGTCTTTAGCAAAGACAACGCCTCTATTACTTCTCTAAAGCGAAACAGTATAAACGGATATCCCTAACCCTTAAAATCAACTTGAGCCTGTTCAATTACCAGTTTCCCCTCAACACTGTCAATCTGTCATGGATTGACTACCTCTTTAGGAACAAATCCATCATTTCGCGGGCTGCGACAAACGAACTGATCTCGTTGTTCAGTACCTGGCGTTCGATGAGGGGCAATCGCTCTTCTACACGCGGATGATGATAGAACGCGTCGTTCAGCATGTCGTGAATACTCTCGTACATCCAGTATTTGGCCTGCTCGTTACGTTTCTGATCGAAATAACCATTCGCTTTCGTGAACGCCATATATTCCTCGATCATATTCCAGACTTCTTCTATGCCCAGATTGTAATATCCCGAATACGTCAGCACCTTAGGAAACCAGCCCGAAGCTGCAGGCGGGAAGAGATGGAGCGCATTGCGGAAGTGTCCGGCGGCCATCTTGGCACGTTCGATATTGTCTCCGTCGGCTTTGTTGATGACGATCCCGTCGGCCATCTCCATAATCCCTCGCTTGATGCCTTGCAATTCATCGCCCGTACCGGCCAACTGGATAAGCAGGAAGAAGTCGACCATCGAATGTACGGCGGTTTCGCTCTGTCCTACGCCGACCGTTTCGACGAAAACAGTATCAAATCCGGCCGCTTCGCAAAGGATAATCGTTTCACGTGTCTTACGGGCTACTCCGCCCAATGAGCCTGCCGTAGGAGAAGGACGGATAAAAGCGTTATGCTCACGCGAAAGCAGTTCCATACGCGTCTTATCGCCGAGGATACTCCCTTTTGAACGTTCGCTACTGGGATCGATCGCCAGCACGGCCAGCTTGTGTCCCTTGCGCACCATGTACATCCCGAAGGCATCGATCGATGTACTCTTTCCGGCGCCGGGCACGCCCGTAATACCTACCCGGATCGACCGTCCGGTATGCGGAAGGCACTTCTCGATGATCTCCTGCGCCTGCCTCTGATGTTCGTGTCGGGAACTCTCGACCAGCGTCACCGCCTGACTGAGCACCGATGTATCTCCACGCAGAATGCCCTCAACAAACTCATGCGTCGTAAAGGAGCGTGTTTGTTTGCGTATTTGCTGCAAATAGGGGTTGACTGTCGGCACACCGGATACGCCGGTATTTACTTTCAGACCTTTGTATTTTTCGTCGTTTTCAGGATGATTCATTGTTTTACCTATCTGTTAAAAAGCAAGAGGGAAATCATTTCATCTCCCTCTTGCGCCGTTATTCTATCTTTTTATTTTGCCGTGATTTTCACTTGACGAACCGGCCCTCGAGGGTCGTTGCAGACCACATAAAGCATGGTCTCCATCGGCTCCGTCACCTCTTTAGGTCGGATAAGAAGCGTCAGGGTTACCGACTCGCCCGGACCGAGCATTCTCCGGTTGAATCCGGTGACGTGTACCCTCGGATCGTCACACGATACGCTATGCAGTTCAAGCAGTTCTTTACCTTCGTTCGTAAGGGTCACCTGCTTGGAGGCACGCTTACTGCCGATACCGAAGAGTCCGCCTCGTTTCATTCGCCCGAATTCGAGCAAGGTTGTCGAGAGCTTGATGCCTGCACCATGCGTTTTCTGCATGGGCGAAAGCGTACTGAAATCGTCGATAAAGTTTACGGAGACGGGTATTTCGTACGAGAGCACCTCGCCGGCAGCGCTCTGCGCCATCCATGTAAACCCGCCGAGCATTCGTCCTTTCGTCGTCACTTTCGTACCGTCGACGGTTACCTTCATCCGTTCGGCCTTACCGGGCGCTAATTCATCAGGAGCTTCCACCTGAATATGTGCCGGCATGTTGACGAAAGAAAGTGTTTGACTTACATCGGAAAAATTACGAATCCATATCTCCTGCGTCGCGATTTCTTTCGGGCGGATGGTATGGAACATAAATGTTTTACTCTCTAATTGTATCGTTCCGATCGTATCTTGATATACGACGGGTAATTCACTCGGTTTGGGAATCACCTCACCCATAATGGCAAGACGCTGTCTACCTCCTTTCGCATTCGTATAAACGGTGATATGCTTTTTAAACGGACCCGGACGATTCTTCGCCGAATACGTGATCACCACATCACCGACTTCTCCCGGAGCGATCGGATCGGCTGTCCATTCCGGCTCGGCACATCCACACGAAGATTGCACATGCGAAATAATCAACGGAGCCTTCCCGGTATTCGTAATCTGAAAAATATGGGTATAGTAATTCTGCTCCTCATCAATCTTACCGAAATCATGCGTCCACGCGTCAGGGGTAAACTCGGGTTCTCCGACCACAGCCCCCGGCGCGGCGTGCACATTCCCCTTGACCGTTAGGACAAGCGGAGTTTCCGAACCGTTACTGAAGACCTGCATGCTGTGGCTAAAAGCGCCGGACTGTCCGACAGGATGGTACGTCACTTCAAGCCTTGCCGTCTCACCCGGCTCTACCGTCTTCTTCGACCATTCGGCCAAAAGGCAACGGCACGAAGAAGAAACACGAATCAATTCCAAGGTTGCTTTCCCATCGTTTCTGACGGCAAAGACATGTTTCACCGGTCCATTGGCGCCTTCGATCCGGCCAAAGTCATGAGCGGTTTCGGGCATGACAATTTTAGCCTCTTCTCGGGCAGATAAACATTGCACCGAAAAGAGGCAGAAAAATAGGGATAAGCCGACGACGCAGATTCTTCCGCTCATCGGTTTATGAGTTCTTCTGTACGACATTCCCGCGGATCGTCAGAACATAATTCCCGTCGGCTTTGCCGTTGCTGTACACGGCAATCGTTTTGACAAATTTACCCGGACGTCCGGCCGGATTATATGTGACCTTGATTTCGCCCGTTTTTCCCGGAGCAATCGGTTCTTTCGTCCAATCAGGAGTCGTGCATCCGCAAGAAGCCACAACGCGCGAAATCACCAGCGGCATTTCTCCGTTGTTCATCACCGTGAAAACATGGCTTGCAGGGCCTGATGTTTCAACGATATCGCCGAAATCATACGTTGCGCTGCCGGTTACCGTAATCGAAGCACTTTTTTCCTGTGCGCAAACCACGCCTGTCGTCATCATCAAGATGGCCGTTAAAACAAATAAGATACGTTTCATTTCACTTTGCTTTTAAGTTAATAACGCAACAAAAGTAATATATTTATCACGAATAGTACGCCGTGCCGGGTTATTTTTTTCGAACGTACGTTAAAAAGCTGTGCGCATAAGGATTTTTCTCGTCCTTCGGCACATCGGTACGAGCGACTTCTTCCCAGACCTTCGGGTCGACAGGAGGAAAAAACGTGTCGGCATCCGAAAACGTATGATGCACGATCGTAAGGTAGAGTTTATCGGCCACTTCCAAGGCCTGCTCATAGACATTTCCTCCGCCGATGATAAAGACTTCGTCCTCTCCCTCCGTAGCCATAAGCGCGCCCCACAGCGTATTATATACCACACAATCGTCGAAACGGGCACCCGGCTCGGTGGTAAGGACAATATTTTTGCGGTCGGGCAAGGCGCCTTTGGGCAGAGACTCGAACGTTCGCCGCCCCATGATGACGGTATGTCCGATGGTCAGTGCGCGAAAATGTTTCATATCGTTCGGGAGGCGCCAAAGCAATCCGTTGTCTTTGCCTATCGCTCCCCGTTGGTCTGTGGCTACTACAATCGATATCATTGGGTTTTTATGATGCTAAAAAAGTTATACGGAAACAGCGCCCGGGATATGCGGGTGAGGATCATATCCGAGCAGCTCGAAGTCCTCATAGCGAAAGTCGAAGATATTACGCACGTCAGGATTGAGTTTCATTTGCGGGAGCGGACGAGGCTCACGTGTTAGCTGCAGTTTCACCTGCTCGAGATGATTGTGATAAATATGCGCATCGCCGAGCGTATGGATAAACTCGCCCGCCTCAAGACCGGTAACGTGCGCAACCATCTGTAGCAACAAGGCGTAGGAAGCGATGTTGAACGGCACTCCGAGGAAGATATCTGCGCTGCGCTGGTAAAGTTGGAGACTGAGCCGCCCGTCGGCCACGTAGAACTGAAAGAAGGCATGGCAGGGCGGCAGGTTCATATTTCGCAAATCACCGACATTCCATGCGCTGACGATGATACGGCGCGAGTCCGGATTGTGGCGAATCATGTCGATCGCCTCACTGATCTGATCGATCGTCCCGCCTTCGTAGTCAGCCCACGAACGCCACTGGTGACCGTATACAGGCCCCAGATTGCCATCCGCATCCGCCCATTCGTTCCAGATGCGTACGCCATGCTCCTGCAGGTAATGCACATTCGTATCGCCCTTCAAGAACCACAACAGCTCGTAAATGATCGATTTAAGATGCAACTTCTTCGTGGTAAGCAGCGGGAATCCCTCACTCAGATCGAATCGCATCTGATACCCGAATACGCTTGTCGTGCCCGTGCCTGTACGGTCTTCTTTTGTCGTACCGGAACGGAGCACATGCTCCAGCAAATCTACGTATTGCTTCATAAACAGGGTCTTTTTATCTTTAAGCCTCGCAAAAGTAAGCAAAAAAGCGGACTTTGGCTACTATTTTCGCTCAAAAAGCATGCAGGCCGTCCGGACATCTTTAAGGAAAGTTCCCTTCACGTAAAGGAACGCTTCCTTAAAGTCAAAAATCTTCTCCTTAACATGAAGGAGCGACCATTAAATATTCCACTCTATTTTCCGGGCATCAAAAATAAGTGGAATATTTGCATATTATCAAAAACCATTTATATCTTTGCGATATATTAGTTACACTCAAAAAAAATGAATATAATACATATTTAATTTTTAAAGATAATAATTACAAATGTAAGATGACAATTTTTTTATCAACATGAATCTAAATAATTGTATAAAAAACACATGTACATTAATTTTGTTAATGCTATCTATTGATACGTTAGCCCAGTCCGACAAGCAACAAGTAAAAACCGAAAGATTCGGAATGGCTTTAGAATACGGATTCTATTCGCTAATCGGAGACAGTGTACGTCCGGTAAATCTGTCATTCCGTTATAAGATGAGAGACAAACATACATTTCAACTATATGTACCACTTTCTTTTAAAAGAAGTCATATTCGGAAAACATCTAATGTGCGTAAAGAAACGGTTTATGGCATCGGCATCGGCTATGATTACACATTCGTCTCATACTGTCCTGTCCTGAAAAAGGTTGACAGTTGTTTTTGTTGTTATCGTTTCTTTTTTCTTTCATGATTTACGCCACTTTTGATG
>NZ_JAUMYS010000014.1 GCF_030528505.1 Tannerella sp. | reverse complement strand
GGGATTGGGCAGCAATGTAAGCAAACTCACAAAATACGTTTTAGAGGAAAGGTATGAAAATTTCGGATATAACCGTTCGTATCCACCCACAGTGTGAGGCAATATTTATGTAATTGAAACACTCTAACACATGCAAAAGATGCAAAAGGTATTTGTGTTATTTGCGTTCGAACATCGTAATTCGTAATTCGTCATTTATATGCTCTTTTCGTTTTTAATGTTTACTTTTGCACACAACATGCAGGCTGTTCAGGCGGCTGCTTCAATACACAATCCGATGAACGATTTAACACTAAGAGACCTTCAGCAGCGGGTAGACGACTGGATCAAGACGTACGGCGTACGCTATTTCAGCGAGTTGACGAATATGGCGATCCTGACCGAAGAAGTGGGCGAAGTAGCCCGTATCATCGCCCGTAAGTATGGCGATCAGTCGTTTAAAAAGACCGACGAGGCACGCCAACTGGCCGATGAGATGGCCGACGTGTTATGGGTGCTCGCCTGTCTGGCCAATCAGACGGGAGTCGACCTGACGGATGCTTTCGAAAAGAACCTGCGCAAAAAAACGGAGCGAGACTCCGAACGACATAAGAATAATCAGAAACTAAACGCATAACGTAAGATGGAAGAACATGGACAGGCATGCAATCATTCGCATGCCGACAAGTATCACGAATGTATCGAGCACTTCGAACCGACGCTTTCGGCCGATGCCGTCACGGACAAGGTAAATAAGCTGCTCGAAAAAGCTTATCAGGAGAATTTCAACAGCGAAACGCTGAAACGGGTCTACGGATTGATCGACCTGACAACGTTGACGACCCTCGACACGAAAGAAACCGTCTGGCAGATGGTCGAAAAAGTAAATGCCTTCGAGGGAGTCTCGCCCGACATGTCGAACGTGGCAGCGATCTGCACCTATCCGGTGTTTACCGCGACGGTAAAGCAGGCGCTCACGGCACAGGACGTAAAAATCGCCGCCGTATCGGCCGGCTTCCCCTCATCGCAGACCTTCACGGAAGTGAAAGTGGCCGAGACTGCCCTGGCCGTCATGGCCGGCGCTGACGAAATTGACGTGGTGATGAATCTCGGCTGCCTGATGGAAGACGCTTATGAAGAGGTGGCCGACGAAATCGCCGAGCTGAAAGACGCCTGCCGCGACGCCAAACTGAAAGTCATCCTCGAAACAGGCGCCTTGTCGACGCCGGACAACATACGCCGGGCTACGGTCCTCGCCCTTTATTCGGGCGCCGACTTCATTAAGACGTCGACGGGAAAAAGCTACCCCGGCGCCACGCCCGAAGCCGTCTACACCATCTGCCGCGCGATCAAACAATACCACAAACTGAGCGGACGGAAGGTGGGCGTCAAAGTCTCGGGCGGCATACGCTCGGCCGAAGACGCGGTGAAATATTACACGATCGTAAAAGAACTGCTGGGCGACGGATGGCTGACGAAAGAATGCTTCCGCATCGGGGCCAGCAGCCTCGTGGCCGATATCGAACACCGGCTGGGAATCGCCTCGCGTTAGTACCGGAAGATGCCCCCGCCCAGAAACTCGCGCAGCAGCGAAGTGACGGGCAGCTCTTCGAGCGGGATATAGTTAAAGTAGCGCAGGAATCGCAACAACCGGTACGCCTCGGCGCTCTCCGTGTCTTTTTCGCGGATTTCGCTGAGGATCGGTTCCGCGAACTTACGCAATACGGCCAGCTCGTAAATCATGGCGCTGTTGAACATCGCGTCGGCATTCTCCTGATACGGGAACACCCATTTGTCTTCTCCGCGACGCACCTTCGGCCACATCGCAATCGTTTCGCGCGCCGAGTAACCGCGTGAGCGGTAGTCACGCACGATGCGTCGCAACAAGCGGTTGTCGGTCGTGGGGATCCAGTTGTGCCCGTCGAGCGAGATGGTCGTCAGAGCCGAGACATATATACGGTAAATATTTTCGGGCGGGATGTGCGACGTCAGTTCGGGGTTCAGCCCGTGAATCCCTTCGAGAATCAAGACGGAGTTCTTCTGCATCTGCAAACGGTCTCCTCGAAACACGCGCTTGCCCTGCTCGAAGTCGAACGAAGGAATCTCGATCTCTTCCCCGGCGATCAGCTTGCGCAAGTCGTTGTGGAAATACGGCAGGTCGATCGCGTAGAGCGACTCGAAGTCATACCCGCCCTCGTCGTCTTTCGGCGTATCTTCGCGATTCACGTAATAGTCGTCGAGCGAGACGCCCACCGGATGCAGCAAGTTGGTGATGAGCTGCACCTCGAGGCGTTTACAGAAAGTCGTCTTACCCGACGAGGACGGGCCGGAGATCAGGACTACACGCACACCGTCATCATAACGCGAAGCTATCTCCTCGGCGATATGCGCAATTTGCTTCTCCTGCATGGCTTCGGAGACCATCACGATCTTGCGGGCATCTCCCATGGCGATGGCGCGGTTCAGGTCGCCCACGTAATTGACGCCGATGGTGCGTTGCAACTCCAGATGCTCTTTATAGGCGTGAAACATTTTATCCTGAGGCACTACGGGGTAAAGCTCGTGCACGTTCGTACGCTGCGGAATCTGCAACAGTACGCCGTCGGAGTAGGGCACCAGATCGAACAGATGGATGTAGCCTGACGAGGGCACCAGACTGCCGTAAAAATAATCGATATAACCATCCAACTCGTAATAGGACGTGTAAGCCATGCCGGCCGTCTCGATCAGCAGGGCGCGGTCGTTCATGCCTCGTTCGTAGAACGTCGCCATCGCGTCGGAAGTCCGTACATCGCGCATCTTGAACGGTAGATCGGCGTCGATCAGCTCCTGCATCCGTCGTTTAATCCGGGCAACATCTTCCTGTGTCAACTTCCGGCGGTTCTCGAAGGCGCAATAAAACCCTTTCGATACCGGATGCTCGAGGTTGAACGGAGTCTCGGGATACAGATCGTACACGGCCTTGACGAGGATAAAACAAAGCGAGCGCAGATAAATCCGATACCCCGACGGATGCGTATAATCCACAAAATCGATGTCTTTCGGACTCCAGCAACGGTAGGTCAGGCTTTCGACCCGGTTGTTGACGCGCGCGCCCAACGGCCGATAGCGCAGGGGAGCACCCACCATGGCGTAAATCTCACTCAACGACGAGCCGATAGGTACTTCCTTATAGATGTCGTTGTTTTTGCAGTAGACGGTAATCGATTCTTTATCTGTTTTTGTCATAATTCTCTTTTTTTGTATTTTTGTCCGCAAAGTAACAAAAAAATTATACAAGTCAATCTTTTCTATGGACTATTCTTTTTTGGACTTTCTGACGCTCGTCGGCTCGCTGGGTATGTTCCTCTACGGAATGAAAACGATGAGTGAAGGCCTTCAGAAAGTAGCCGGCGACAAACTCAGAAACATTCTTTCCGTCATGACGACGAACCGCTTCACAGGCGTGTTGACGGGGCTTCTTATCACCGCGATGATTCAGTCGTCGAGCGCTACGACGGTCATGGTCGTCAGTTTCGTCAACGCGGGATTGCTTACATTGGCGCAATCCATCAGTGTCATCATGGGAGCCAACGTCGGAACGACGATCACCGCGTGGGTCATTTCCATCTTCGGATTCAAGGTCGACATCAGCATCCTCTCGCTCCCGCTTATCGGGGTGGCCATTCCGCTCATGTTCGCCAAAAAAAGCCGAAACAAATCGTGGGGTGAATTTATTCTCGGTTTCGCCTTCCTCTTCCTCGGACTGGCTTACCTGAAAGAATCCGTTCCCGACCTGCAAAACAATCCCGAAGTCCTTTCGTTTATCCGTGACTACACGTCGATGGGGTATGGCTCGTTGCTGCTCTTTATGCTTTTAGGCTCCGTGCTGACGGTGATCGTGCAGTCGTCGAGCGCCACCGTCGCCATTACGCTGATCATGTGTACGCAGGGATGGATTCCGTTCGAGATGGCCGCCGCCATGGTGCTGGGCGAAAACATCGGCACGACGATCACGGCCAACATCGCCGCGATCTCAGCCAACACATCGGCCCGCCGCGCGGCCCTGGCGCATTTGATGTTCAACCTGTTCGGCGTCTGCTGGATGCTGCTTCTCTTCTACCCGTTCTCCGAAATGGTCGCCAAAATCGTTACGAAGTTCGGCCCGGGCGATCCGCACGAGATAACGAACTTTATCAGCACGCTCGATCCGGAAACCGTCAAACAGATTACTTCCGGCGAAGAATTGACAGACCCGAAGCTGATCGCGTTGCAGAAGCACTTGTTCTCATTGCAAGTATCCGTATCTTACGGCCTCTCACTTTTCCACACATTATTCAACTTGTGCAACATCGCCCTCATGATCTGGTTCACGAACATGTACGTCCGTATCTGTTCGGTCATCATCAAATCGCCGCGTGAGACCGAAGAAGAAGAATTCCAGCTCAAATATATTTCGTCCGGAATGCTCTCCACCTCCGAGCTCTCGCTCGTGCAGGCGAAGAAGGAGATGGCTGTCTACGGACAGCGTGTGTACCGGATGATGGGGATGGTCAAAGAAATCCTCTACGAAACGGATGATGAGAAATTTCTGGCCACCTTTAACCGCATCGAGAAATACGAGCAGATCAGTGACCGCATGGAGGTCGAAATTGCGGACTATCTGACGCGTGTACTCGAAGGACGACTCAGCGCCGAAGGAAAGAATAACATTCGCGTGATGCTCCGCGCCGTGTCCGAAATCGAAAGTGTCGCCGATTCATGCAATAACATCGCGAAGACCATCAAACGGCGTAACGACGCGAAAGGACGCTTTACCGACGAACAAAATCATAACATTGAACATATGATGGCCTTGACGGATGCCGCAATCGTTCACATGAATGACATCCTGGACCGTCAGATCGGTACCCGCGAAGACGTGACACTTGCTTACAATCTGGAGAACGAGATCAACTCGTATCGGAACCTGTTAAAGAAGAGCAATATCGACAATATCGACAATAAATTATATAAGTATTCCGATGCCATCTTCTACATGGACATCATCTCCGAATGCGAGAAGTTGGGCGACTATGTGTTGAATGTGGTACAAGCGATGATTGAGAAGAAATTATGATGCGACGAACATTTCTGGATGCCAATTTCCTGTTGCAGACCGATACGGCTGCGGAGCTTTTTCGCAAACATGCCGAAAAGCTGCCGATTATAGACTATCATTGTCATCTCGACCCGAAAATGATCGCGCGGAACTACCAGTTCGCCGATCTGACCGAGATATGGCTGTCCGGCGACCATTACAAGTGGCGCGCCATGCGTGCCAACGGAGTACCCGAAGAGTACATCACCGGTAACAAAACGTCGTACGAGAAGTTCGAGAAATGGGCGGAAACCTTACCTTACACAATGCGAAACCCGCTCTATCACTGGACGCACATGGAGCTGAACCGCATCTTCGGGATTCAGGAAACGTTGAAGCTTTCGAACGCACGGCATATTTATGAAGAATGCACGGCCAAGCTGCAAACGCCCGAATATCGTCCGCAAGCGATTATGCGACGGATGCGTGTCGAAGTCGTGGCCACGACCGACGACCCGGCCGATACCCTCGAATATCACCGGGAAATCCGTGAAAACAGCTTCGGGGTGAAAGTGTTGCCCACTTGGAGACCCGATAAGGCGATGGCCATCGGAAACCCGCAGGCGTATAACGAGTACCTCGACAAGCTGTCGGCAGCGGCCGATCAGTCCATCGGCTCTTACAAAGAGCTTATCGACGCGTTGCAAAAACGACACGACTATTTTGAACGGGAAGGCTGCGCGCTCTCCGACCACGGGCTGACGACCTTCTACGCCGAACCGTATACCGATGCCGAAGTCGAAACGATCTTCGGGAAAGTACGTGCCGGACAGACGGTCGGCAAAGACGAGCATGATCGCTTCTGCTCGGCCCTGCTGTACGATCTGGCGGTGATGGACAGCCGCTCCGGGTGGGTACAGCAGTTCCATATCGGAGCCATACGCAACAACAATGCCCGCATGTTCAAGAAGATTGGACCTGATACGGGCTTCGACTCGATCGACGATGTAACGGTAGCAGTTCCGATGAACCGCTTTTTCAGTCGCCTCGATGAAGAAGAACATTTGGCCAAAACGATCGTGTACAACCTGAACCCTCGCGATAATGATTTGATCGTAAGCAACCTCTATAATTTCAACGACGGAAGCGTCCCCGGCAAGATGCAATACGGTGCGGCGTGGTGGTTTCTCGATCAATACAAGGGCATCGAGGAGCAGTTGAACAGCCTCTCGTCGCTCGGTCTGTTAAGCCGTTTTGTAGGCATGCTGACCGACTCCCGCAGCTTCCTGTCGTATCCGCGTCACGAATATTTCCGACGTATTTTGTGCAACATCATCGGGAACGAAGTGGAACGCGGTATCTTGCCGGCGTCCGAGATCTCGTTTATCAATCAAATGGTCGAAGACATCTGCTACTACAATGCCAAGCGTTACTTCGACTGGTAACAAATGAATGATGCGCCATTGATTCGGGTGGATCAGCACAACCGCATCAAGGATGAGGGGTAGTGCCTATAGTCCGGCTTCCCTTTAGGCATAAGTTGCGGATCCGATGCCTATCGGATCTAAAAGCGATGCCTATCGGATTTTTTTTTATGCCTATCGGATCTGAAACCGATGCTTATCGGATTTCATTGTTTTGACCGACGACCTGTCTTTTTTGTTTGATGCAATGGTTGAGGCATACGTTCCAATATTGGAGGGTAATCATTATCTTTGCCCCCCAGTTTAGGTTTTAAATAATAAGCAATATGTCGACAAAGATCAAATGTATCGGTTTACTGACGTCGGGAGGCGATGCTCCCGGCATGAACGCGGCCATTCGCGCGGTGACACGCGCCGCGATTTATAACGGGATGGCGGTAAAAGGGATTTACAGAGGATATAAAGGATTGATCACGAACGAAATCGAAGACTTCAAGACGCAGAGCGTCAGCAATATCATACAACGTGGCGGGACGATTCTGAAAACGGCTCGCTGTGCCGAGTTTCAGACACCCGAAGGACGCAAACTGGCGCATGACGTGATTCTTCAGCATGGCATCAATGCTTTGATTGTTATCGGGGGAGATGGAAGTCTTCGCGGCGCTCGCGATTTCGCGCAGGAATACGACTTCCCCATTATCGGTCTGCCGGGAACGATCGACAACGACCTGAACGGAACGGATACGACGATCGGTTATGATACGGCGTTGAATACGATTATGGAATGCGTCGATAAGATACGGGACACGGCATCGTCGCACGAGCGTTTGTTCTTTGTCGAGGTGATGGGGCGTGACGCGGGATTTCTGGCGCTGAACGGCGCGATCGCGTCAGGTGCGGAGGCTGCGATTATTCCGGAAATCTCCCTGAAGAAAGACCAATTGGCCGAAATGATCGGGATGGGGTTCCGGAAGTCGAAGAACAGCAGCATCGTGCTGGTAGCTGAGAGCGAGGTGACAGGCGGCGCTATGGGTGTGGCCGAACGCGTAAAAAAGCAATATCCCGAGTTCGATGTACGTGTCTCGATTCTCGGACATTTGCAGCGCGGAGGCTCACCGACGGCGCAGGATCGTATCCTGTCTACCCGTATGGGAGTGGCCGCCGTCGATGCGCTGATCGAAGGACAACGAAATGCCATGGTCGGTATTCAGAATGAAGAACTGACACTGGTACCTTTCGTGAAGGCCATCAAGAAAGACAAACCGATTAACCGCGACCTGCTGAACGTGCTTCGGATCGTCTCGACCTAACGTGGTCGGTTTAAAATGAGTCTAACATCAATCGCTCACTCACTGCTTGGCCTGTCCGAATCCATTTCCTGCCTTCGGATTAGAATAGAGACTCATGAAAGGGTGAACCAAGAAAAGAGAGCCGCCTCCTTTTGAGACAGCTCTCTTATTTTTTCTGATACTTCCAAAAGAGGTTTAGAAGTTTCCTGCAGGGGTATCCCACCAAAGACGCGTAGCAATATTGTCTTTGCCGCCACGTGCTTCGAGGATTTTTACACCCGAATCATAGCCCTGTCTGTTAAAGCTTTTCTCGCTCTGGCAGAACGGCAGACGACGGATACCGAGTGTTGTCAGCTCGGGGAACGCGCTTTTGTTCGCAATGATCGGGAAGAGCTTCGGATAGCCCGTACGACGATACTCGCTCCATGCGTTCAAGCCTTCAGGGAAGCCGGCGATCCATTTCTGCGTGATAATCTGTTGCAGCTTCTGTTCGTTGGTTCCGCCGGTCATAAATTTCACGGGAACGTCGTTCATTCCTTTCATGTTCAAGGCCGGGTTATGCGGATCTACGTAGTCGGCAGCCAGTGTGGTGCCTTCAATGTAGGCATTATAATCGGCCGAAACCTTATAGTCATCGAACGAAACGCGGATACCTTCCTTATAGAAGTCTTCGGCCGTTCCCTTCATCGCCCAACCACGCAAAGCGCCTTCGGCGCGAAGGAAATACGACTCGGCACGCTTCATAATCGGCAGAGGATAGTCGGTCGACATAGGGTCTTTGCCGTCTGTGTTAACCATCGGGATCGAATACATCTTATATTCACCGGCCGTCGGCACTTCGAAACCGTTACGAACGCCATAGATTTTACCGATCGAGTTCGTTTCCTTGCCGCTCTTGTCCTTGATATCTCCTTTATTCATCCAGCCTACGGGCAAGGCCATTTTAGCCAGACGAGGGTCGTTGTAGCCCTTCAGGATCGACTCGAACGAAGCGCCGATGCTGCAGTCGTTATAATCGCGGCAGATTACCATCAGCGGGTTGCGTGTATTTTCGTCTTTTACTTCGATATTGACTTTCTCCAATACGCCATAAGGGTTGGCTACGGCTGCTTCGGCTTCTTTCTTTGCCAGATCGGGCGCAACTTTTACGACGCGCATAGCCAGACGCAAACGCAACGTATTGGCGAACTGCAACCAAGTCGTGTGACTCTTGCCACACATCAGGTCGAAGTTCAAACGGGCGGGCACATCACCGCTCTTCTGAACAAACGCGGTCAAGCGTTGTGTCGCATCGGCCAAATCTTCGAAAAACGATTTGTAGATGGCCTCTTCCGAGTCGTACTCGATAAAGATACCTCCTTTAACGGCTTTCGAATAAGGCATCGGGCCATATGTGTCGACGGCTTTCGACATACCCGCCACTTTCAGGATTTTGGCGATAGCCACGTAATCGTCGGCCGTCTGTGTTTCCAGCAGCGTCACACACGGTTTCATCACGTGCAGGAAGTAATCTTTGAATCCCTGATTGTTCCAGCCGTCCATCATCACATACTGGCTGTTGTTGTTGTTCGAAGCGAAGGGAGTCGGGATCGCCAGATAGCCGGAGTACAAGTCGGCATTGAGGTTTTGGATCAGCTGATATTCCCAGTTTCCGTTTGTCTGATTGTAATAGATGGAACGCTGCGCTTCCTGCATGAAGGAGCCGACTTGCTGAGCCTGCGAAGAGGTCAGTCCGGTCGGGTCTGTATTGAGTTCTTCAAAATTGTTGGTACATGCTGTTGTGCCGAGTACCATGATGGAGGCAGCCAGCAGACCGTTCTTCAGATTGAATTTATTGATTGTTTTCATATATACGATTGCTTTATGTTAGAATGTTGCTTTCAAATTAATACCAAAACTGCGTGTAGCCGGCAGCGCGAAGTAGTTCGATCCGGAATAACCGTTCGAGGTAGACATCGACACTTCGGGATCGGACGGCGCGTCTTTGTAGAGGAAGAACAAGTTACGGCCGATCAAGCTTACGCCAAGGTCTTTGCCGGCGCCCAGCAGATTGCGGAAAGCATAACCGATTGACAATTCGCGCAGACGGAAGTTCGTAGCAGAGTAAACGTAGTAAGCTCCACCTTTCTCTCTTTGTCCGATGGAACGATAGAAGTTAGCTGCATCCACTTTTGTACCGTTACCAAGGTCAACACCACCGTTATCGCGTGCGTCGGCCGAGTTCTGCGATACACCGTATGCGTCGAGCGTAGCTTGCGTCAGGTCTACGAAGTTTCCGCCGATACGTCCGTCGATGAGGAAGTAGAGTTGCAGGTCTTTATAGTTGAATGAGTTGCTCCATCCCAGATTCCACTTCGGATTCACGTTGCCGACAAACTCTTTATCTTTCGAAACCAGAGGAGCTCCGTTTTCATCTACTTTAATCACGCCGTTTTCATCGCGTACGACGGTCTTCGAATACAAGTCACCGTACGATCCGCCTTCTACGAGACGCATGTCGTATCCTCTCAAGCTTCCGAGCCATACGTGAGTCAGACGGTTTTCTTTCGCTACGTCTTGACGGTCGTCCAGCTTCTTAATGACGTTGTCGTTGTATGAGAGGTTGAAGGAAGTTTTCCATGAGAGATCCGCTGTAATGGGTTGTCTCCAGCTCATGGTTGTTTCGAAACCGGTGTTTTGGATGTCGCCGGCATTGAAGTAGTAGTTGCTGTATCCGGTTGCGGACGAAGCTTCCATACTGAAGTACTGGTTCGTATTGTTCGTCTTGTAATAGGTGAAATCCATCTCGAAGCGGTTATTGAACATCGAGAGATCGAATCCGAACTCCATCGATTTCAGTTTCTCAGGCTTCATCTCGGTAAAAGGAACGCTTGTGTTGAAATCGACCGAACCATTACGGAATTTATGTGTCGGGTTTGTGATATAAGCGGGCATGTCATTACCTACTACGGAGTACGATGCACGTCCCTTCAACAGATTGACAGACTCAGGCAAAGCGATCATTTCGTTGATCAACGCCGTCAATCCGAACGACGGATAGAAATATGATACATTCGGTGTGTACGAAAGGGTCGATGACCAGTCGTTACGTCCCGTCACATCCAGATAAATCATGTCTTTGTATCCGATCTGTGCCGTACCGAACACGCTGTTGAGACGCTTCTGCGTTTTCCAACGTTTATTTTCCGATCCGTTCTTCGATCCGTTGGCGATCTGGAAGTAGTTCGGGATGTAGATGTCGCCGCCACCGGCTGCGATGATTCCTGTTTCTTTAAGGTCCGTAAAGCTCGTTCCGACCGAAGCTGTCACGCTCCAAGCATCGAAAGTCTTGTTGAAGTTGGCCATCAAGTCGCCGTAGAACTGGCGGCTGTCGTCGCGTTCCTGACGGTATTCGCCGTTTACGTTATGCAATGTGGTCGAAGTAGAAGCGTAAATCTTCCGTTCATAGAGATCGGCAATGCGGTCGTAGTTCAAACGTCCCTGAACGTTCAGGTAGTCCGTAATATTGTAGCGGATGCTTGCCGAAGCCATCATACGGTCGCGTTTCTCGGTATGCGGATTGCGGTGCAGCACCCAATACGGGTTCGCGCTGAAGTCCTGATTCACCTCGCGATACCATTGCTGAACGGGATAACCCTTTACATCATCGTATTTTTCAAATTCGTTTTTGTATTGACGGAAGTCACCATTAGCCGGGAACGTATAAAGTCCGGTCAGAGGGTTGCGATATTGTCCCGGTTCGTGACGATTACGACCTTTTTGGATAATATAATTCAGTGATGCATTTACGACAACTTTGTCGTTAAACAGCTTAAAGGTTTCCTTGGCCATCATGTTATGGCGAGTAAACGTATTAGTCGGCATGATACCGCTTGCCGACGTGTTGGCATACGAAATATAGCTTTGGGTCTTTTCCGATCCTCCGCTAATCGATACCGAATTGATCGTAGTCATCCCCGTGCGGAAAAACTCATCAAGGCGGTTCGCTCCTTTGGCTTCGCCGCTGATTTTCTCGCCCCAGCTGTCTTGAGCCAGCGCGCCCGATCCGGATACGACAGCCCCATACGTGCTTTGCAGCTTCGGAGCGTCTAATGTTGTTTCGAACGTCGTATTGCTCGATACGTCCACACGCATGCTTCCTACCGATCCTTTCTTAGTGGTAATCATCACCACGCCGTTGGCCGCCATACTTCCGTACAAAGCCGCTGCCGAAGCACCTTTCAAGACGTTGATGCTCGCGATGTCGTCGGGGTTAAGATTCGACAGAGCGTCTCCTCCGTCACGTCCGCCATACTCGCCTTCCATCTGTGTCGTTGTCGAGTTGGCCATCGGAATTCCGTCGATTACGATCAGCGGCTGGTTGTTACCCTGCGCCGATTTGTTACCGCGGATCAACAGTTTCGATGATCCGCCCGCACCGGTAGAGTTCGGGGTGATGACCAGACCTGCCGTTTTACCCTGCAAGCTGTTGATCAGGTTCGTTTCCTTGGCACGGGTCAATTCGCCGCCTCCTACTTGCTGCGTCGCGTAAGTCAAGCTCTTCGCTTTGCGCTCGAGACCCATGGCCGTAACCACCACCTCGTTAATTTTGATGGACGAAGAAGCCAGCGATACGTTGATCACCGTACGCTCTCCTACTGTTTCGTCACGAGTTTCAAGGCCCACATAAGCAAACTGTAATACATCGTTCGCATTGACTTCGATGGTATAATGACCGTCCAAGTCCGTAACCACACCATTCGTCGTTCCTTTGACCAGAACGGTCGCACCGATCAGCGGCTCGTTCGTGTCAGCTTCTTTCACTACGCCGCTCACTTTCTTCTGCGCCAGCAGCACGTTTGTGCACAAGAAGAATAGCACAAACATAAATAGTTGTTTATTCATACGATCTTTTGATTAATTTTAATTATGTACTTATTTTAAAAACCACGCAAAGATAGATTCATTTTTTAATCTTATGTCATTTTGTCTTGCCTTTAACAATTCGTTTAAGCCTCTCAAAGCTGCTCTTTTTACAACGAAATGTCATTTTGTCATTGAGATACAAAAAGAAATATCAGGATTCAAGTTATTCGTTCTTTTACATAGCAATCCGAAAGCACATCGAGAGTCATGCCTGCTTTCGCTTCGTACTCATTATGAGTTTTAGCATTTGCACACATTTTTAGTTCGTCAAAATATTCGTTTTTCAGCATCGACCATCTTCACTCGAGCCTGCCTGAAGCTTGCGCGAACATCTTACCTGCTTGCAAATGCGCAAAGCAGGTGCTTTTGATAGCTTTCATTGCTTGTTAGCCCTCAAAATAGATGACATTAGAAGCTTTCACAATCATACGGACTTAAAGAAGATGATTTTAAGGGCTTGCACCACTTGTTTACTATTAAAAGCATTGAATTTAGGAGCTTTCATCAATGCACAGACTTAAAGAAGATGATTTTAGTCGCTTTCATTGCTTGCTAACCCCTAAAAGCAATGATTTTCGGAACTTTCAAGACTGCACAGGCTGAATGAAGATGATTTTAACAACTCACACCCTTTGTTAGCCCCTAAAAGCAGTGATTTTGATAACTTGCACTGCTTGTCAGCCCCCAAAGGCGATGATTCTAAGAACTCATACCGCTTGTCAGCCTTTAATGCAAATATTTTTGACAACTTACAATTATGCCAGGCTTACAGCCCTCTCTCGAAGTATTGCTTTTTCCCCAACGCTTCGCATTGGGCTGAATTATTTCGCCCTTTCAGGGCTCTTTCAGCGGTCAGCACTCAGAAATCAGCGGTCAGCCAACCGATCAGCATGTCAACGAATCAACAACTCAACAATTCAACATCTCACCGCCTTTGCGGGGTTTATAAGGGCTGAAAGCCCGACGTATTTGAGCCCCATCCCGCAAGGGTGGGGTATCGACATCCGGACCTTGCTCGGAGGGCTGAAAGCCTGAGGTAATCATCAATCCGGATTTCTCTACATCCGCTTCAACAAATCACAAACGGATAGAAAGGTGTTGTTTGTTTTACCAAAAAATCTTTACAGCAGAATTTCGTTTTCAGCCTTCCCGCGTGCGAAATAGTGTTTTCCGAACAATATCTGTCTGAAAATAGCCCGGATTATGTTATTTTTGCATGCTCGAAACAAAAAAATAAAGCCAAATTTCGGAGCGATTAAACCAGAACAAATATGCAGTGGAACAAATTAATATCCGGTAAGCGCCTCGGCATCGAGGCTTACCACGAACGGAAGCATGAACGGACAAACTTTCAGCGCGATTACGATCGACTGATCTTCTCCTCCCCTTTCCGGCGGTTACAGAACAAGACGCAGGTCTTCCCCTTGCCCGGAAGCATCTTTGTGCACAACCGGCTGACGCATAGCTTAGAGGTATCGTGCGTCGGGCGATCGCTCGGGACGAATGTAGCAACACGATTGATGCAAAAATACGGAGACGAGACCGCCAACCTGCAAGAAATCGGCTCGATCGTCTCGGCCGCCTGTCTGGCGCATGACATGGGGAATCCTCCGTTCGGGCATTCGGGCGAGCGAGCTATCTCGGCGTTCTTCTCCGAAGGGGCGGGCCGGCAGCTCGAAGCCCGCGTACGTGCCGAAGGCGGCCGATGGGAAGACTTTGTACACTTCGAAGGTAACGCCAACGCCATACGTTTGCTCACGCACCAGTTTATCGGGCGAAGAAAAGGCGGATTTGCCCTGACATACAGCACGCTCGCTTCCATCGTCAAATATCCTTACGCCTCGACACACGCTGCCGCGAAGAAAAAGTTCGGTTTCTTCCAGAGCGAAGAAGAAACGTATTCTCGCATCGCCGAAGAACTGGGCATCCCCAAACAGCCCGACGCTTCCGACGCGTATGTCCGTTATCCGTTAGTCTATCTGGTCGAAGCCGCCGACGATATCTGCTATCAAATCATGGATATCGAAGACGCCCACAAGCTGCGTCTGCTGACAAGCGAAGAGGCCATCGGGCTGCTGCTCGGCTTTTTCGGAGGAAAACGCCTGAATGATATTCAACATACGATGGCCATGGTAGACGACACGAACGAGCAGATCGCCTATCTCCGTTCGTGCATCATCGGACTGCTGGTCGACGAATGCACGCAGGTATTTATCAAAAACGAGGAAGGATTGCTCGACGGAAGTTTCCATGCGCCGCTGATCGACTGCATCAACGAGCAGGCGCGTCAGGCGTATAAAGCGTGTTCGGAGATGGCTTACCGGAAAATTTATGTCGCGAATGAAGTAGTCGACGTGGAACTGGCCGGTTATCACATCTTCGGATACCTGCTCGAAACCGTCATTGAAGCCGTGCTCCATCCCGAGCACGCATACAGTCAGCTACTCCTTAGCCGCGTACCGGGTCAGTACGACATCAAAGCGCCTACCACGTACGGGAAGATACAATGCGCGCTCGATTATATTTCGGGCATGACGGACGTCTACGCCCTCGACCTGTATCGCAAGATTACAGGCATGAGTCTGCCGGCTGTCTGATTAACGACGCTTAATAGGCCTCACGGTATTTCATGCCGTCCTTATCTTCGAGAATATTGAGGTAACTTTTATAGCGCGACTGGCTGATGTAATGCGCTTCGACCGCTTCACGCACCGCGCAGCCCGGCTCATTCGTGTGCGTGCAGTTGCTGAAACGGCAGTCGGCCGAGTATTTGAAAATCTCGGGAAAATAATGCGCCACTTCTACTCCCTGCATTTCAATCGTTCCGAAGCCTTTAATGCCGGGCGTATCGATCAGATAGCCTCCGTTCGGCAGCGGAATCATTTCGGAAAACGTCGTGGTGTGAACACCCGCTTTGTGGTATTCGGAAATATCTTTCGTCCGAAGCTTGGCATGCGGCAACAGCTTGTTGATAATCGTCGATTTCCCGACGCCCGAATGACCGGACAACAGCGTAATCTTATTGCTGATCTTGTCCGACAACGCGTCGATTCCTTCGCCCGACGTAGCACAAAGCTTCATACAGTCGTATCCGATGGTACGATAAAGCGTCATCAAGCCCTCCAGATATTCGAGCTCGTCGGCGTCATAACGGTCAATTTTATTGAAGACGAGTAAAGCCGGAATCCCGTAAGCCTCGGCCGTGGCAAGGAAACGATCGATAAAAGTCGTTGTCGTCTGCGGATAATGAATCGTAACGACGAGCAAGGCCAAGTCGATATTCGCCGCAAGAATATGCGACTGCTTCGACAAGTTCGATGCCCGCCGGATCATATAATTTCGGCGGTCGCCGATTGCCGTAATGAACGCGCTGCCTTCGCGGTTCTCTTCGATTTCGACCCGGTCGCCGATGGTGATCGGATTCGTACTTCGAATGCCTTTCAGCCGGAACGAGCCTTTAATCTTACAATCGACAGACCGCCCGTCGTCGGTATGAACCGTATACCAACTACCGGTATTCTTTACGACAAGGCCATGCATCAAACGGTCATGATTTCTTTTTCTTTCGCCGCGTACAGCTCGTCCACTTGCTTGATGTATTTATCGTGAATCTTCTGTACGGTCGCTTCGGCGTCTTTCCCCGCGTCTTCGGGCACCCCTTCCTTAACGGCTTTTTTGAGGTGCTCGATCACATCCCTGCGCGTATTACGAATGCTGATCTTTGCCGTTTCGGCATGTTGTTTGGCACCCTTCGCGAGCGAGCGGCGGCGTTCTTCGGTGAGTGGCGGAATGCCGAGGCGGATCACTTCGCCGTTGTTCTCGGGCGTAATGCCTACTTCGGACGTGAGAATCGCCTTCTCAATCTCCTTCAACATCGGTTTTTCCCACGGGGTGATGATAATCGTTTTGGCGTCGGGCGTCGTGATGGACGACACATTCGCGAGCGGCGCCATGCTGCCGTAATAAGAGACTTTGACATTGTCCAGAATACGCGGACTTGCCTTGCCGGCGCGAATGCGTGCCAGCTCATCGTCTAAATAACGAATAGCCGACGACATCTTCGTCTCGGCATCTTTGATGATTTGGTTGGTGTCTGCTAACATAACTTTTCATTTTTTATTTTTCACAAAGATAATTCCTTTTTGTATATATGCAAAATGTGCGCAAGATAGTAACCGCGATGAGGTCAGACAAAAACGCGAGATGCGAGCTCGCTCTATTCAACTCGTGTCGCTCCGCTGTTAAGGTTCCCTTTGCTATGAACAACTCATACGAGTTCAGGCTTGAAGCCCTTCTGCCCTGTGGGCGTTTGTTGACGGCCGAATGCTAACGAGCACTTACGAATGAAATTACATGTCTTGAAAAACGTTGACAGTTATTTTTCTTATCTCTCGTTTATTTCTTCTTTCATGATTCAAGCTAATTTTGAGGAATGTACCTGCTCGGGAGTACGTAAGTTTAAATCCCAATGCAGCTATTTGCGTTTCGATAATCAGCCGTCAATATTCGTAATTCTTCATTCTCCTGTCATTTTAACATTTCGCGATACAACGTTTTCGGTCTTTTTTGCATCATATAGGGCAGGTAACGGCAAGGAATATCGGGAACACGGAACGAAATATCAACATTTAAAACCAGAAAGAATATGAAAACGAAAAGGATTGTATGGATGAGTACCCTGCTTCTACTGTTAGGCGTAGCGGGGTGTGAGAAAGAAGAATTAAAAGTCGAAAATTTCGGTTACTTAAAATGTCCGCCTGTTCCAATCGTGGGAGCGAAAGGCGATGTTATCGGTACATGGAAATTGATACAAACGTGGTCGGCTGCGGGTGCTAAGGGCAATGCCGTTGTTTTCGATACCCTCGACGTATCATGCAAGAATGTGTATTATGAATTCAAAAAAGACAATACGCTTACGGTAACAGGCCATGCCGGAAATATACCATCCGGAACATACGAATATTTATATGTTGAATACAATGCCTGTCCGCTGTGTGATCCCAGTCCCAATCTGCGTATTAAAAAATCGGATACGGCTTACTATTGCATCGTTGCCCCCTATCAAATGTCCATCGACAAAACGAGGTTTGTACGAATTAAATAATGTAATACTTATACCTGTATGAAAACGAAAATGATTGTATGGAGAAGCACTTTGCTTTTGCTGCTCGCAGAGGTTTCAGAGGTTTTTCTTGCGTAACTCAAAGTCTCGTCCCAGATACTTCTCGCGCACAATTTCATTGGCCGCCAGCTCTTCGGCCGTGCCTTGAAAAAGCACCTTTCCTTCGAACAGCAGGTAGGCGCGGTCGGTGATGCTTAACGTTTCGTGCACGTTGTGGTCGGTAATGAGGATGCCGATGTTCTTATGTTTGAGTCGGGCGACGATAGTCTGAATGTCCTGCACGGCGATAGGGTCTACGCCGGCAAACGGTTCGTCGAGCATGATAAATTTCGGGTCGATGGCCAGACAGCGGGCAATCTCGGCCCGACGGCGCTCTCCACCCGACAGGCGGTCGCCCAGATTCTTGCGCACCTTTTGGAGACCGAACTCCTCGATCAGGCTTTCCATCTTCTCCCGTTGATATTCTTTCGGCTTGTCGGTCATCTCGAGAACGGAACGGATATTGTCTTCGACCGTCATCTTGCGGAAGATCGAAGCCTCTTGCGCCAGATAACCGATACCGAGACGGGCGCGCTTGTAGACCGGATAACCGGTGATTTCCGTATCGTCCAGAAAGATTTTGCCCTGATTGGGAGTCACCAACCCCACGCTCATATAGAATGTCGTCGTTTTACCTGCCCCGTTGGGGCCGAGCAACCCGACGATTTCCCCCTGCTTGACGTTGATCGATACGTGATTCACGACCGTGCGCGTGCGGTATTTCTTCACCAAATCTTCGGTGCGGAGCATCATTTGTTGTTCATCCATCGGTTCTGTTTTTTACCCGCTGCAAAGATAGAATATTTTTGTATCTTTCGGCCGTAAATCATACGTATCAACACGTATGCTATCATACGACTTTATCATGACAAACCTCAAAGCATTTCAAGATTATTACCCCGAAGCTTTCGGGCACTGTTTTGGTTGCGGCGCGGAAAATCCGCACGGGCTGCATATCAAAAGTTACTGGAACGACAATGCGGCCGATGAAACCATCGCCTTCTACACCCCTGAACCGTATCATACGGGTGGCTATCCGGGGTATGTGTACGGCGGACTCATTGCCGCCATCCTCGATTGTCACGGCAACGGAACGGCAGCAGCTGCCGGTTACCGCTTTCACGGACGAGCGATGGGCAGTCAGCCCGCACTCCGCTATGTGACGGCCTCTCTTCACCTCGATTACGTGAAGCCTACTCCCATGGGAGTGACGCTCGAACTCCACGCCCGAATCCTCGAAGTCACTGCCCGGAAGGTCCGCATGGAGCTGTGGCTCACAGCGGCCGACGTGGTCACCGTCAAAGCACAGATGGTCTCGGTTGCCTTGCCGCCGAACTCTTGAAAAGTATTTGCCCCGAAAGCAGCAGATACGAATCCGTAAATTCGTGTGCCGTCCCGAGGCAAAACCCAAATAAATAAAGAAGTCTACGGTTTTTACGTTTTCATCTGAGCCTTTTGCAGCTTCTGGGTAAGTAACGGTACGACCTTGGTCAGGTCGGCCACGATACCGAGGTCGGCCACATGAAAGATCGGCGCAAACTTGTCTTTGTTGATCGCAATGATGTAATCCGACTCTTCCATGCCCGCCAGATGCTGGATGGCACCCGATATGCCACAGGCGAAGTACACGTCAGGGCGAACAGTTTTGCCCGTCTGTCCGACTTGCCTTTCATGATCAATCAAGCCGGCATCGACCATCGCACGCGACGAGGAGACCTCCGCACGGATCGACGAAGCCAGAGCTTCGAGCAGTGAAAAACCATCCTTGCTGCCTACGCCCCGTCCGCCGGATACCAAGATTTTCGCTTCGGTAATATCTACCAGGCTCTTCTGCTTTTTTTCTTTTCTGACTAAACGTACCTTGAACGCCGACGGATCAAACTGCATGTCTACGTTTACGATTTCTCCTGTACGGCTCTTGTCGGCCGGCCGGCGGCGCATCACTCCGGGACGAACGGTCGATATCTGCGGACGATGTTCTTTGCAGACAATCGTCGCCATCAGATTTCCGCCGAACGCAGGACGTGTCATCAGCAGGTCGCGGTCGTCCGAAACAGCCAGCGCCGTACAGTCGGCTGTAAGCCCGGTCTTTACTCGTGCCGAAACACGCGGGCCCAAATCGCGCCCGATCGTCGATGCTCCGATAAGCAGGACTTCCGGCTTATAGGTCTTGATCAGGTGAGTAACGGCTTGCGTGTAAGGCTCCGTCAGATAATCTTTCAGTTCGGGCGAGTCGATGACCAGCACCCTGTCGGCGCCTGCCTCGATCAGGCTCTGTGCCAAGGGGGATACTTGATCGCCGAGCAACAGAGCCGTGACGTCTTCACCCACTGCTTCGGCCAACTCGCGTGCTTTCCCAATCAGTTCAAAAGCTACGTTTTTGATTTCGCCTTCCCGTTGTTCGGCAAAGACGAAGATTCCTTTATATTCTTCCTTGTTCATGATGCAATCACAATAGCGGGGTTAGATGATGAATTTTTCCTGCAACTTCTCAAAAATAATCTGTGCGCCTTCTTCGGGAGATACTTCATGTAGCGCTCCCATCGCCTTCGCTCCCTTGGTGAACGATTTGGCCACCCGTGTCGGGGAGCCTTTGAGGCCGATCTGTTCCGCGTCCACACGGATATGATCGAAGCCCCATACTTCGATTTCCCGTTCGTAGGTGCTCATAATCAGTCGTACATTCATATAACGCGGAGGCTCGGCTGACGAGATAACGGTGAACAGGCAAGGCTGGCCAACTTCGAGTATCTCGTACCCTTCCTCCGTGCTTTTGGTGACGGTAAACGTCTCGTTTCCGTCATATTCCACGTGTTCCACATACGTAACCTGCGGCAATCCGAGATGCTCGGCAATCTGCGGGCCTACCTGCGCCGTGTCGCCGTCAATCGCCTGCCGTCCGGAGAAGATGACATCGAAAGGGATGTTTCGCAGAGCGGCAGCCAGCGTGTACGATGTCGCCCACGTGTCGGCTCCGCCGAATTTCCGGTCGCTAAGCAGGATGGCACGGTCTGCGCCCATGGCGTATGCCTCGCGAAGAATCGCTTCGGCCTGCGGCGGTCCCATCGTCAAAACGGTAACATGCGCTCCGTACTTGTCTTTCAGGAGCAGGGCCTGTTCCAGTCCGCACTTGTCGTCCGGGTTCATGATGCTCGGTACCCCGTCGCGGATAAGCGTTCCTTTCACCGGATCGAGTTTGATTTCCGTCGTATCCGGAACCTGTTTGATACAAACAACGATATTCATAGTACTATTTTTTCTTTTTTAATAGGTTGGAGGCAATCACAAGTCGCTGTACTTCGGATGTGCCTTCGTAAATCTCAGTAATCTTCGCGTCACGCATCATCCGTTCTACCGGATATTCGCGGGTATAACCGTATCCGCCGTGATACTGGACGGCCTTGATGGTCATATCCATCGCGATCTCGGCACAATACAGCTTGGCCATGGCCGAGTCCATCGTATAATTCATCTTTTGATCTTTTTTCCACGAGGCTTTTCGTACCAGCAGGCGAGCCGCTTCGATGCGCGTCGCCAAATCGGCGAGCTGGAACTGCGTGTTCTGAAACTGACCGATGGACTTACCGAACTGCTTTCTCTCGGTCACGTATTTTACCGTCTCGTCCATGGCGCCCTGCGCAATGCCTAGCGCCTGCGAAGCAATCCCGATACGTCCTCCGTCGAGCGTCTTCATCGCAATCTTGAAACCGTTGCCTACAGTGCCGAGCATATTTTCTTTCGGAACGATGCAATGCTCAAAAACCAGTTCGCATGTGGCCGAACCCCGTATTCCCATTTTCAATTCTTTCTTTCCGATGCTGAACCCGGGCATCCCCTTCTCGACGATAAAGGCCGTGATTCCTTTCGTGCCAAGACTTTTATCCGTCATGGCGAAAATGACATATACATGGGCATACTCGGCATTGGTGATAAATATTTTATTCCCGTTGAGGATGTAGTGATCATCTTCTTCCTCAGCGAAGGTTTGCTGTGCGGCTGCATCCGTTCCGGCATTCGGCTCGGTGAGTCCGAAGGCACCGATCCATTCACCCGAGCAGAGTTTAGGCAGATACTTTCGTTTCTGCTCCTCGGTCCCGTGCTCATAGATTGGGGCGGTGCACAGCGACGTATGCGCCGACAGTACGACGCCTGTAGTAGCACATACTTTCGACAGTTCTTCGACCGCCATGGAGTACATCTGATTCGTGGCTCCCGCTCCACCGTACTCTACCGGAAAAGGAATACCCATCAGCCCGATCTTCCCCATCTTACGCACGGTCTCTATCGGGAAACGCTCCTGATCATCGATTTCGGCAGCCAGCGGCTTCACCTCTTTCTCGGCAAAGGCGCGAATCATCTGGAGAAACAAGGCCTCCTCACGTGTCTGATTAAAATCCATACATTTTTCTTGTTGATCGATTCGTTACGTGTTTTATTTCATCGCCCAGATTTCGTCGTCGGTAGGAACGTGAATATGCGGTGACACTTGTGCTACGCGTGTGATGTTGAGCAAGTGTTTATAGGTGAAGTTCTCCGAGATGGAGTTGTTTCCCCAGCTTCCGCATCCCAGCGTGGTAGTGACCGACAGTCCGTTCTGAATCGATCCGCCGGCCGTGATGGAGCAGGAGGCGTTGACGATCAGGCGCGATACGGAGATTTCCATTCCGGCTTTAATGATATTCGCCTGATTGTTCGAGTGAATACCTGCCGTGTGGCCGCTCCCTTCGAGGCTCAGGTTCGTTTTGGCAATATCGAGAGCTTCTTCAAAGTAATTGTATGAGAAACACGCCATCACGGGACACATTTTTTCTTTACAAATAATGTCTTCCTTGCCGACGCCCTGAGCCTGCACAACGAGTACCCTTGTTGCTTCGGGCACGGAGATACCCGCTTTACGGCTGATCATTTCGACACTTTGTCCTACGATGTCTCGACAGAGTGCTCCGTCTTTGAAGATGGCGTTCACGACTTTGTCGCGCTCTTCTTCGGGTACGAAATAGGCGCCGTGTCTGACGAAAGCCTCGAATACTTTTTGTTTATCTTTCGCAGGATAAATGAAACTTTGTTCGCCCGAACAGATGATACCGTTGTCGAAAGCGCGTCCGGTGATAATCTTGTCGGCCGCTTCGTCGTAGTCGATGGAACGGTCTAAGATTACCTGCACGTTGCCGGCTCCCACCCCGAACGACGGTTTGCCCGACGAATAGGCCGAATGTACCATCTGCATGCCGCCTGTAGCGACCACGACATCGACCGAGGCCATAAGTTCCTGTGTCTTTTCGATGCTCGGCTCTTCGATGATCTGAATCAGTCCTTCGGGAACGTTATAACTCAGTAGACACTCGACGATTTTATTTACCGTGTACGTAGAACAATTTTTAGCCTTCGGGTGCGGCGCTACGATAATGGCATTTTTCGTCTTCAATGCGAAGGCGATATTGGCCATCGGCGTCACGATCGGGTTGGTCATCGGTGTGATAGCCGCTACGACCCCTACGGGCTTGGCGATTTTGATCAGTCCCGTTTCGTCATCGATTTCCATGACGCCCATCGACTTTTTGCCTTGCAGATTGCTCCATACGCCTTTCGCCTTGTTTCTGTTTTTGGCTACTTTGTGCTCGTACACGCCCATCTGCGTTTCGTCAATGGCCATCTGAGCCAATAATTCGGCGCGGTCATACACGGCTTTGGTCGCTGCTTTTACAACTTCGTCGACCGTGTCCTGATTAAATCTTTCCTGATACTCTTTCTGCGCCGCGCGGGCGAGAGCGATCATTTCTTTAATTTCCATAGTGTTATTGATTTAGTATAACGTTTGATAAATGGTTGCTATTTCGTCTTGTGTCAGTGCCACATAGTTATTGGCCAGCAGACGCTGTTGTGTTTTCATGACCGATTCGGCGAAGCCTTTTACTTCTTCGGGTTTCATGCCGTATTCCCGAAGTGGCCGCTTCTCGATCAGACAACCCAATAACTTATCTAACTCCTGAAATACCTCGCCGGGGCTACAGTTCAGCCGTTCCCCGATTTTCCGGTTCAACTCAGCAATGCTTCCGTCCGGATTCTTCGCCTGATACGTTTTGAATACTTCGGTGAAGAACTGGTAGTTTGCTTCTCCATGCGGTACATGATATGTGCCTCCGAGCGGATACGAGAGCGCATGTACGGCGCCTACTCCGGCATTCCCGAAAGCGATCCCCGCGAAGTTACTGGCCATGATCATCTCGCCCATTTTCTCGAAACGGTAGTCCTGCCCTTTGGCAGCAATCTCTTGGAACACATCGAGGATGATGTTCCAGGCGGCTTCGCTGAAAATCCGGGTGTACGGGTTCGCTTTGGGAGAAACATAAGATTCGATGGCATGTATCAACGCATCGATGGCGCTGCACGCGTAAAACTTGAACGGCAGCCCCCGCAGTAATTCCGGCAGGATGACGGCGTCGTCGGCCAGGATCGTATCGTCGGCCAGTCCCATTTTCGTATGACGGCTTTTGATCTCGGCGATGGAGAGATTCGTTACTTCGCTGCCCGTTCCGCAAGTCGTAGGAACGATGACCAACTGCTTCTCTTTGATAAGCGGAATCTTACGGTCGAATGCATCCGACACGTCGTTGAGGTCTTGCAGCACGAAGAGTTTCGAGATGTCGATCACCGTGCCGCCTCCGATGGCAATGACGCGCGTATAACGCAGGTTCGCTACTTCCTTCAGCATACGGTTCATCATTTCGTCCGAGGGTTCTCCCAAGCCGTACTTCTCCTGCATGATAAAGCGGCAGGGAAGATTACACGATTTCATGTACGGTTCATACAGAAACTCGTTGGTAATAACAAGGTCATTCTCGCCGAGGGCGAATGCCTTCGCAAAATCACCGAACGTTTCGAATCGGTGAATCGTTGTTTTTAATTTGAATAGTTGCATATTCGTAATATTTGGATGATACGTATCTGACTTAATGAAATCGTTGTTGATAAAATGCTTCCAATTCTTCCCTGAAATCGGGATGAGCAATCTTGATTAACGCCTTGGCACGCTCACGGAGCGACAGGCCTTTCAGACGGGCGATCCCGTACTCGGTTACGACATAATCCACATCGTTGCGCGAGGTCGTGACGGTGGTGCCCTCGGTCAGTGTGGCTACGATGCGGGAGGCTGTGCCGTTTTTCGCCGTCGAAGGCATGGCCATGATGCTTTTTCCTCCTTTCGACCAATTGCTGCCACGTACATAGTCGACCTGACCTCCCGTGCCGCTGATTTGTTGCAAGCCGATGCTTTCGGATGCCACCTGCCCGGCAAGATCGACCGAGATACAACTGTTAATACTAATCATCCGGTCGTTCTGCGCGATTACTCGAGGATCGTTCACATAATCCGACGGATACATCTCCACGTCCGGGTTGTGATTTAAAAAGTCATACAGCGCCTGCGTCCCCATCAGGAAGGTTGCCACCATCTTATTCGGATGTAGCGTTTTCGCTTTTCCGTTGATTACGCCGCTTTTGACCAGCTCCAGCACCCCGTCCGAGAACATTTCCGAATGAATGCCCAAATCTTTCTTGTCTTTCAGGAAAAGAAGCACTGCATCCGGAATCGCGCCGATACCCAACTGAAGCGTTGCTCCGTCCTCGATCAGCGTGGCACAATTTCTTCCGATGGCTTCTTCTACTTCGGTGATGCGAGGAGGGGCAATCGTATAAAGCGGATAGTCGGCTTCGACGATATAGTCGAGCTTCGACAGATGAATCAGGTTATCTCCTCCGATATACGGCATCTGCTCGTTGATTTCGCCGATTACTAACCGCGCATGCTCGGTCGATGGCTTCGAATAATCCGACGATATACCGAAGCTGCAATTTCCGTCCTTGTCGGGAGGTGAGAGCTGTACGATGGCGACATCGACAGGAAGCAGTCGCTCACGCATCATCAGGGGCACCTCCGAGAGAAATGCCGGAAGAAAATCGACTCGCTTCTCCTTAATCGCCTGCCGCGTATTCGCGCCGATGAAACTGGCGACGTGTCGGAAATGTCCTTTCATCTCCGGCGCCGTGTATTTTGCCTCGCCCAAGACGAGCATGTGGTAAATACCGACATTTTTAAACGATTGATAGTTCCGTATCATCGCATCGACACACTGCTGCGGCACTCCGGCCGCATGACCTAACGATACCAACTCGTTGTCGCGAATTTGTCTGACGGCTTCGTCGGCCGAGACGATTTTGTTACGATAGGTTGTTTTCCATTCCATTGTTATATTCGATTAATAGGTTTTCCGAAGGATTCGTTTGGCTTCATCGAGCAGTGCCTGACTGACACCATAGTCGGTTTCCACCCGGATGGTTTCGTCGCCCAGTGCTTCGCGAAGGATTTTCTGCACGACGTGTTCGAGCGTTTCGCAGGCCGAAGGACAATATTGGCATGCTCCGGTGAAAGACACTTTGACAACCGACCGGGAGATTCCCGTCAAGGTCAAATCTCCTCCGTGACTGCGCAAGAGAGGGCTGACCTTCTCGCGCAGTACGGCGGCGATCGTTTCTTTTTCGATGAATCGTTCCGTTTCCTTCATGTTCTTATTGATCTAATGATTCGTCGATACGGGCGATGGTTCGCGCCATTTTCTTCTTGGCTTCCAGATCGCCTTGACGCGCAATCATGATGCGTTGCGCCTGCGGCGATCCGGCTCCGTGCAGCGACTCGGTACGATAGCCGACGGCGGCCGTTCCCAAAGTTAAATTCTCGATCAGACGCAGGATGCGCATCCGGTTGGTGGTGTCTTTTCCTTTTGCACCGGCCAGATATTTGCGGACGATATCGCCCGTTTCTTTCGAGTGCAAGTCCCGTTCCGAGGGCATGGTGACCATCAGCCCTCCGGCAATATCTTCGGCCAGACGGGTGATTTCGTACGGGAAACGGGTCACATTCTGTTTGCAGACATTGGCCAGCAGCAGGTCGATCATATAATTTCCGGCCGGCATCTTTACACCTTCTGACGAGCAGGCGATCCCACAGGCATACAACGTCTCGTTCAGATGAATCATCTCGATGAGCTTGTCTTTGATATGCGATGCTTTGGGTACGCCGTTGTAATCGGCAGCCAGAGCGGCCGCACCGATCAGGACATCACCTACACCGACCTTGCATCCTCCGTACGACTGGCGGTGGTAACCCGCGAAACGTTCGACCATCATACCGGCAAACTGATATTCCTTACACATGAATACTCGTTCGTTCGGGACGAATACATGGTCGAAGACGACGAGCGCTTCGTGTCCGCCGAACTCGGGATTCCCCAAGTCAATATCGGCGCCTTCTTCCATCTTGCGCGTGTCGCACGACTGACGGCCGTAGATCATCGTGATTCCTTCGGCATCGCTCTCGATGGCAAACGATACGGCATAGTCGGCGTCGGCCTCTTTCATGGCGATCGTGGGCATGATCAGATGCTCGTGCGAGTTTACGGCTCCCGTCTGGTGGGCTTTGGCACCCGTCACTACGATGCCGTCAGGCCTTACTTCGTTGATATGAACGTATAGATCGGGGTCTTCCTGTTGCGAGGGCGAAAGACCCCGGTCGCCTTTCGGGTCGGTCATCGCTCCATCGACGACGAGGTCGTTATCCTGTACATATTTCATGTATTCCACAAAGCGTTTGTGGTATTCCGTGCCGAGGGCTTGATCCATCTCGTAGGTCGTTGAATAGATGGCATTGAAGGCGTCCATCCCGACGCATCGCTGGAAGCAACTGGCCGTCTTTTGTCCGAGCAGGCGTTGCATTTTTACTTTGTTTTTCAAGTCTTCGGGGCTTTGATGCAGATGGCAAAACCGGTTGACGGTCTTACCCGTAAGATTCGATGTGGCCGTCATGATATCTTTGTATTCTTCCATCTCTGCCAGTTTATACGTCATGGCGATGGAATTAAGCGACGGCCTGATTACCGGATGATCGACCGGATTATGAATCCGTTCACCCATAAAATACACCTTCAGGTTCAACTTCCTGAGGCTTTCCACGTACTCTTCTCTTGTCTTCATGTATATTTCTTTTTATAGTTAATAAATATCCAACTCATCCGGCTCTTTCTACTGCAAAGAAGATAAGGAACGGATGTACTTCACGCCCCCATTCCCATTCCTGCAACGGCGCGTACCTCCATACGCCGACACAGTACAAGGCCTGTACGTTACACACCCTTCCGAAGACCTCGTGTACACACCACGAACCTGTCTTCTTGCAATAGATTGATCAATTACATCTATTCAAATACGTTGTAGTCTTTTCCATTCCCTATTCCCCAAGAATGAAAAAAAGTCGCCCAGGCAGGTCTTCTGACTTTTTCAAGGTTTTGCGATCTTCCCGTTGCCTTGACGGGGCATACAGTGATCAAAAAAGAATGCAAAACCATTCTATTGAAATTACAGCTGAGGGTACAGTCCCGGACTCGCACCGGATTCCCTTTTCAACCCATCATCCATGAACGGATGATGAATCACCTGTGACGGGGCAAAGGAAATCAGTATTTTCCGATCGGACAAGAATAAATGGAAAAAAACGACATCCGAGCCTCTCTTTTAGATCGATTCTATATTGTTCTTCTGGCTGAAAGAGGGGTTAGTATGTTGTTATACAGGGTGTTTTTTAGGTTGAGAGATGCTCTTCTTTGTAAGGCTCGTTGGAGCAACGGAGCATTCGTTCTCACCAACGAGGCGTCCGTATAATCGCACGAGAGTTTCGTTGCGTTCAACGGAACTTCGGTTGGAAGGAACGAATGTTTGGGGGATGCCCCGGAAAAGTTCCGTTCTTTCCACGCAAGTTTCGTTGGTCTCCCCCGGAGTTCGGGGGAATGTTCCGGCTCTTCGGGGCAATCTCCCCGAAACATCGGGGGAAGGAACAGAAGTTGTGTTGGATCGCCAAAAAGTTTCGTTGCGTTCAACCGGGCTTCGGTTGGAAGGAACGGAAGACCGGTAGAAGGCAACGGAACATTGGCTCACAGGGCCTGAAATCGCCCGCGCTTCACCCGATGTTTTTTGGCATCCGGCCAATGCCGCGTTGTTTTCAACAGGCTTCGCGTCGGGGCGTACGAATCTTCGGGGCGTCGCAACAAAGCTATTGTCAATTGTCAGTCAGCGGTCAGATTTAACCACAAGTTGCACGAGTTTTTTACAAGTTTCACAAATTTAATGGTTCGTTAGCTGTCAGCATTCAACTGGCGTAATTCGTAATTTGTTACTCGTAATTCGTTCTCAGAGATGATCCTCGAAGTACCTCGTTATCTTTTCGTAAAGATGGGGGCGGTCTTTGCCGACGACATTGTGCGGATGACCGGGGTAGACGAAGTAGTCGGGGAAGGTACCGGCATCGATGCAGGCTTTCAGAAAGAGCTGGCTGTGTTGCCAAACGACAACCGGGTCGGTGGTGCCGTGAATAAGCAGCAGACGCCCTTTTAAATTACCGGCTTTGCGTAGCAGGTTCGCCTTCTCATATCCTTCGGGATTCTCTTTCGGATGATCCATATACCGCTCGCCGTACATGATTTCGTAACGGTGCCAGTCGATCACAGGCCCTCCGGCTACCCCTGCTTTGAACACGTCGGGATGCGTCAGCATCAGGTTCGTCGTCATGAACCCTCCGTAACTCCAGCCGTGTACACCGAGACGCTCGCGGTCTACATAGGGTAACGATTTAAGTAGTTCGACGCCTTTCATCTGGTCGGCCATTTCCGCCTCGCCGAGGTTCCGGTGAATGACGCTCTCGAACTCGAAGCCGCGATTGGCCGATCCGCGTCCGTCGATCGTGAGCATCACGTAGCCTTTGCGCGCCATATACAGGTCCCATCCGCCGACGCCGTTCATCCATCCGCCGGTGACGAGCTGCGCGTGCGGTCCTCCGTAGACGTAGATAATGGCCGGGTGCTTTTTCATCTCGTCCATGCCCGGAGGCGTCACGAGGCGATAATGCAGTGGCGTCTTACCATCGGTCGCGGTGAGCGTACCGGTACGGATCGTCGGCATATCGTAGCCGGCGAAAGGGTCTTTGGCCGACAGGAGGGATTTAACGGTTCGTCCGTCATTGACACGCACAAGGTCGATGTCGCGCGGTATCTCCGGCGACGAAACCCGGTCAATCAGGTAAGTATATGCGGCGTTGGCCGAAATACCGTGCATGCCTTTCTTTTCGGTCAGACAAAAACGTTTGCCGGTTTTCAGGTGTAGTCGCCACGCATACGTTTCGAGCGCGCTGCCGTCTTCCTTTGAATGGACGTCCCGCGGCGCTGTGGCGGTGAAGAACAGATTTTCTCCTTTGGCATCGAAACCGAGGACTTCTTTCACGATCCATCGCCCCGACGTCAGCTGCTTGAGCAATTTGCCGTCGGTATCGTAGAGACAAAGGTGATTAAATCCGTCCCGCTGACTTTGCCAGACGAACTGACGCGGGTTGCCGGGACGAAACAGCGCGGGCGCTTGCGGCTCGACGTAACGTGCGTTCGTTTCGACAAAAAGCTCGGCCTCGCGTTGTCCGGTACGGGCATTGTAGCGCACCAGCCGGCAGGTATCTTGTCCGCGGTTCAGTTCGGCCAGATAAATGCTTTTCGCGTCGGGGCTCCAGGCAATATTCGTCAGGTATTTTTCTTTCGGCAGACCCGTTTTCAGCCGGACAGTCTGTTTCGTGGAGAGATGATAGACGCCGACCGTCACTTCGTGACTCTTCATCCCGGCCATCGGATATTTGAACGGTTCGGCCCGGGCGATGCGTGCATCGACATGAACAATCGGATAATCCGCAACCATCGTTTCGTCCATGCGGTAGAAAGCCAACGCTGCGCCGTCGGGCGACCAGAACAGCCCTTTGTGAATACCGAACTCGTTTTGGTGCACGGCTGTGCCGCAAACGATGCCTTTATCCCTCTCATTCGTTACCGTTTCGGTCGTCCCGTCGGGCGAAAGAATGCAGACCTTATTTTCGCGTGTGAACGCGATGCGTCCGTTTGCCTTGTCGTATTCCCAACGACTTCCTGTCGGGTCCAGTGTATACTTCGCCACGATCTCTCCGTTCCGCAGGTCGTAATGTACCTGATTGCCTTTGTAGCGGAACGCCATTACAGGCGCGGAAGCATCCGGCACGAAGAACGCCGGCATGGACGAAATTTCGGGCAGACCGGCTGCAACGAGCCGATCGTTTAGTCCCGCACGGGTGAAAGCGACTTGCTCCGAAGCGTCGGTCGGTTTGGCCATCAGCAGGCTGTCACCTTTCACATACGTGTAAAAATCACCGCACCATTGAAGTTGCCGGATGTTTTTCGGCACGAATCGATGGTTATTTCTACCGCCCGGAATCAGGTCTTGAAATGTTAATGTCTTTTCCTGTGCGCTCATTTGCGTTGCGAATAATGCGAGACAAAGCAATACGTAAATCTTTTTCATCGGTTTGTTTTTTAGGGTTGAGTTCATGTCGTTCGTCTTTTTTCTGACGTCGCTGTACGGTTTTTACGGCTCCGAGATATTTCGGTAGCCCTTCGGGTAACTGCCCGAAGGCCGTTTCCGTTTGTTTTCACCTTTCGGGTAACCGCCCGAAGGCTGTTTCACTTTGTTTTCTGCTTTCGGGTAATTGCCCGAAGCCATTTCCTTCCGGTTTTGCTTTTCGGCGATTGCCCGAGGCGCTGCTTTTTTTCTTTCGCCCTCAGCCTTCTTGTACGCTTTATTCGTTCCGGCAAACAGCTCGTAGCATCGGTACTCGCATTGGAGGTCGCCGTTCCGTAATTTTATTTTGTGTTTGGGACGCAATCCGATACGGTCGAAACACTCGTCTTTGTAGCTGAGTATCCATGCGCTGTATCCGGTGAATACGTGCTTCAGCCGTTCGCCGATCATACTGTACAATTCGCTGATATTGTCGGGCGTGATACGTTCGCCATAGGGCGGATTGGTGATGAGAATACCCGGCTGCGGCGCTTCGGTGAATTGCTGAAAAGGCAGCGTTTGCAATTCGATGTATTTCGTCAGGCCCGCGCTCCGGATATTCTTTTCGGCTTTTTGGACGGTTACCGGCGAGATGTCCGACCCGTAGCATTTGAACGAAAATTCGCGTTCGGAGGAGTCGTCGTTGTAGATTTCGTCGAACAGGTCGCGGTCGAAATCGGGCCATCGCTCAAAGGCAAAGCCCTTGCGGTAGATACCCGGGGCGATGTTCAGAGCAATCATGGCCGCTTCGATCAGCAGGGTGCCCGATCCGCACATGGGGTCGACGAAATGCGACTCGCCCCGCCATCCCGTTTTCAGGATCATGCCGGCGGCAAGCACTTCGTTGAGGGGCGCTTCGCCCTGTGTCGTTCGATAACCGCGCTTGTGAAGGCTCTCGCCCGAACTGTCGATGGACAGCGTGCAATCTTTGTGTGAGATGTGAATATTGATATACAGGTCCGGGTTGCTTAAACGTACCGACGGCCGTTCTCCCACACGTTCGCTGAAATAATCGGCAATCGCGTCTTTCGTGCGGTAAGCGACAAACTTGGAGTGGTGAAAGTCTTCGGAATAGATTACGGCATCGACCGAAAATGTCTTTTCGGGCGAGAGATACTTCTCCCATTCGATTTGTTTCACTTCCTGATATACCGTATCGGCGTTGTTCGCCCGAAAGCGCGCGATCGGTACGAGAATACGCAGCGCCGTACGACAATGAAAGTTTGCTTTATAGAGCATGCTTTTGTCGCCCGTGAACGATACCATGCGTCGCCCCTTCTGCACGTTCCCGGCGCTGAGCGCCGTCAATTCTTCGGCCAAGACATCCTCTAACCCGTAGAGCGTCTTGGCTATCATCTCGAATGATCCGTCTGTCATCGTCTTACCAGTTCATGACGATGCGGAACGTGCATGTCGGCGGAGGATTTCCGGTGTAGAAATCGCTGTAGAATAAATGGAAAGCAATGGAGCCGGGCATAAAGTCGAATGTATAGATTTCAGACCATAAATCCGTTTTGCCGTTCACCTCTTTTCCCAACGGAATGGTATAAGGCAGCGGAGTCTGTACTTCCGAACTCTTTCCCTCGTCCTGTATCAGATAGCCGACAATTTTGCCATCCTTATAAATCGTTTTGGTCAGGGCCTCTTCCTTAAACTCATACATAAAATGTGAACCGAGTTCATCCTTCTTTCCAAGGAGCTTCCAGTCTTCAGCCTTCACCGTATAATATACGATTTTCCAGTTCAGCGCTTCTCCGTCTCTTCCGGGAGGGCCCATCGGACCTTCGCACGAAGTAAGTACCATGGCCAGCACACAGATCAATAACCCAATCTTTTTCATCGTTCTTTATTTTAAAATTCGTGTTGCAAACATACATAAAAAGTTTGAAAGCCATACGGCAGTCCGAAAAAAACCGTCCGTCCGCTTTTACTGATGTTGCGGACGCAGCAGGTCGTTGACGGTTTTGACGGGGTTGAACGTTTCGATCGGTACCTCGACAAATACCGTATTCCAGTCACTCATGGCGCCGTTCCACAAACCCGGCAGCTCGAGCGCTTTCAGCTCGCGTCCGTCTTTGCTCTTCTGCGAGATAAATCCCGTATTCCGGTCAACGAAATCCGGCAGGTTGTATTTCGTTCCGTCGGGGCTTTTCAAGGCGCAAACAAGGTCGACCGGGTTAAAGTGCGTTCCTTGCTCGAAGAATTGACGGGCTTCGGGTCGGTCCATATCAATCTGTGAGCTTTCGAGAATCTGCAAAGAGACCGTTCCATCGGGGTTGACGGCAAAGAAAGGCCCTCCGCCCGGCTCGCCCACGTTCTTCACCATACCGCATACGCGCAGCGGGCGCAGTAGTTTTCGTTTGATGTAAAGTATCACTTCGACATCTTCGAGGTACTCCAGCTCGGGGTTCTCGATGCACAGTTCATCTTCGACGAAGCGGATCATCTCCGTCACCTGCTCCGGTGTATAGCGACCGCTGTCGATCAGTTTCAGGTAGTCGGCGATTCGCGATTGCAGGTCGACGAGTATTCCCGCCAGAAGCTGCTTGTACGTGACCGTTGCGTCTTTGAAATGGTCGGGTACCACGTTGTCGATGTTTTTGATAAATACGACATCGGCGTCCGTCGCATTCAGATTCCCGATGAGCGCCCCGTGGCCTCCCGGACGGAAAACAAGTTGTCCGTCGGCATCGCGGAACGGCTGATTCTTCGTATCCACGGCCACGGTGTCGGTGCTGGGCAGCTGCGTACTGAACGATATCGCATAACGCACTCCGAACGCTTTTTCGTAGGCCGGCGTCGTTTCCTTGACTAATTGCTCGAACAACGGCTGATGTTCGGGCGAAACGGTCAGATGAATATTCACCTCGCCCGCATGGTTTTTCGCGTACAACGCACCTTCGACGAGATGTTCCTCAAGCGCTGTCCGCGCGCCGTCGGCGTAAGTGTGAAATTGCAGCAAGCCTTTCGGCAGTGCTCCGTAATTCAGTCCTTTTTCTTCGAGTAGATTGCTGACGACGGCCTTATATTTGCCCGCTGCCAGCAGCGATGAAATATCCTGTCCCTCGTTTCGTTGGCAACAGGCATCGAGCGATTGATAAAAGGCGAATCGCCTGATTTTGTCGAAAAACTTCTTCTCAAACGGGCTTGTAGGAACTTCATACGAGGCCGACAGAAAGCTGAACAAGTCTTTAAACATGCGACTGGCCGCTCCCGAAGCTGGTACGAATTTGAGTATTTTCTTATTCTGCGCCAGATATGCTTTCCAGCGGTCGATGTATTGTTGGCACTCCTCGTCCGAAATCGCGCGGATTCCTTTCGTCACCGATGCCGATGCTTTGATCTCCAGAAATGGAAATCCCTGCACAAAACGTTCCAGTTGCTCCTGTAACCCGGTTTCCGTAATCTTCTTTTCAGCCAATAGCTGAAGGTCATTAGATGTTAACATATTTCTTCTTGTTATATGATTCGCTCACAAATTTACATAGAAAATCCGGTTCCCGACGTTTTGGCAGGGATTTTTCTTTTTCGTATGTCCTTTTTGGGCTTACATTCTTTACTCTTTTTTGACGACCGGAATTTTTCCGGTCAGTTTAATTTGCTTCGGGTTTGAATAGTCGTAGAGATAGAATCCGTCGTTCCCGATCATAAAGAGGTAACCGTTGACGGGGATGACGTCGAAAGCCTGAATCGACGGAAACCCGGCGATCAGGTTATTTTCGATCTTCTTTTTGTCGGTGACATCGAATACTTTCAAACCGGCCTTTCCGTCGCATATAAACAGCATCTCTTTATCGATTCCCAGACCGTAAGGCTCGGTCAGATTGACCATGTTTACGGGGGTAATCGCCCGGTAGTCGTCCGACAGTTTGAGCACATCCAACCGGTTGATGCTTTGATTCCGGCATTGTACTCCTGCTCGGAGCGTAACATAGGCGTATCCATTTTCGACCACCACAGGATCGCAGGCGGTGATGTGCCAGTAACTCGCCTTGCGTTGCAACATGACGGGATTTTCGAGCGAATAGACCAGCATGCCCGAGCGGGTACCGAAAAACATGTGCTTATCGTAAATAAACATCGTTTCGATGCCACCTCCGACATGCTGCGGGCCACCGTGCGTCTTCGGAGAACGCTCTTCCGAGACATCGAACCGTTGAACGCTCGTCTCGTCGACGGCATACAGGTATGAGTCGTACAACCCGAAGCGTGCCATAGAGCCGGCTTTTCCGAAGGTCGATCCGGTAGATCCCGAAGAACCGGAGCCTCCTCCGAGGCTCAAGAACTCATTTCTTTTGTGCCAGTTGTCCCACGGACGCATGGGATAGTAAACGCGGGGTCTTTCTTCGAGCTTACGGGTAATTCTTTGCTCTGTCCAGTCGATCACGACGCCTTTCTCTTGATCGATACGGTCCGTGCGAAGCGGCCGTTCGGTGGGCGGTATAGTGTAGCGGAAAGCGTTCTTGATGCGTCCGATTTCTTTTACTTGCTTCGGATCGGAGATATCGAGCGTCACAAGATCGACGTAGCTGTCGGCGTAAAGCGTATTGTTCTTAACGGCCAGGTCTACACAGCCCGGAAGTTCTATAAACCGCACGTTTTGCGGATGGGAACGATCGGACACATCGACCATGTGAATACCTTTTAGACGCTCGACGATATATAACATCTCTCCCTTGAAGTAAATCTTCCCGGGTTTCTCGATCGAACGGGGAGAGGAGGGCTTGACGGCGCTTCGCAAATCGCCGTACGACAGATACACCGGAGTATAGGCCGTGTACGTTTCGGAGTATTCGTCGACACAGGCCGACAGAAACAGTAGCGCACAGAATGCGGATAGAATAAAATGAAAGCGTTTCATAAAGCAGTTTTTTTTAATTGAAGATAAATCCTAATTTCACACACAAACGGTCATATTTCACATCCATCGAATAATCTTCGTTCGCTTTGTAGCGTAACGCATGATGACGATAGCCTACCGAGAGCCCCATGGCAAAGCCTTCGCTCAGCTGGTAAGTGAATCCGACGGACGGATGAATGAGCCAGCCTCCTTTCGCTTTTGTATCGGTTACTTCCGGCGGAGGCCCGATCCAATCATATCGTTCTGGACGAATGTCGGCATACTTCAGGCGCGAACCTTCGAGCGGAATCTCATATCCTCCCTGTAGCGATACAAAAGGCGAGACGCGACGGTCGTTCCCGAACGTGTACATCGCATGCGCGAAGACGGGCAGATAGGCTTCCTTATAAATCTCGATCCCTGTGCCTGCGCCGGCAGACAGTCCTCGCCACAGGCGGAAATGAAGAGAAGTGTTGAAAATAAAAGGCGCTTTCAGTTCGTTGTCCGCGTTGCCTATGAGAATGCCCAGCTCATTCAGACTGAACAACCGCTGCGGCTTGTAGGAAAAGGGTTCACCTCCTTCCACCCGAACAATGTCCGGCCCTTTGCCGTTCGATACTTTTTCAATCTCGTCCGTGGAGAAAACGACGGTTTCGCCGCCGCTGATCACCCTGATTCTGTCGAGAGCAGGCGCATAGACGTACTTTCCTTTCAGTACGGTTCCGTTTTTCAGATGCACGTAGCCCTTTTTGGGCCTGTAATCCTGTTGTGCCTGCAGGAGGTGCATCGCTCCGGTCAATGCCGACACAACGAACAATAAAAGTAGCTTTTTTTTCATGATACAATTGCTTTTAAATACAGTGTTCCAATCTTTATATAAAGCATGATGCAAAAAACATCCAAAACGCTGCATCGCGAGTTAAAAAAAGATGGGTTATTATGGGATGGATATCGTATGACGAATGGGGACATCCTTCCTGATCGATAGAAAAATAATCGCTTTTCTGAAAATTTGTTATCTTTTCTATCCCATTTATTTGCGATTATATGGTGAAAGGAGAGCCGGAGTTTCATTTTTTGTATTCGTAAAATATGCCTTATCTTTATCCGGTTTTTTTAATTCATTCTATCATGAAACGATTTTTATATGCTGTTTTCTCGCTTCTATGCTTCGCTTCGCTGACAACGGCGAAGGGAAATTTCCTCGCAACTACAGATACGGTACGGCAAACGCCTCAAGATACGGTTCCCGTACGCCGACTGAGCCTTCAAACGCTGCCTGTTCCTCTCGAACCATCCGTGGCGATGGGCGAACGGACGTATGGCGTGGTGACGCTTTCGGTTGCCAGTATCCGCACGCAGGGCAGATATCCGGCCGAAATGGCGACACAGGCGCTGCTGGGCACCCCTGTCCGTATTCTGGAACGGCACGACGGCTGGCTGCGTATTCAAACGCCCGACAATTATACGGGATATACGAAGTCCGGCAACGTGACCGAGATGAATGCCGCCACCTTTACTGCGTGGACAGACACTCCGAAGATCATTTTTCTGGCTCATCACGGCTTTGCTTATTCGCGTGCCGACCGCAAGTCGCCTCCTGTTTCGGACTTAGTGGCGGGCAATATGCTCCGTCTCGAAGGTAAAACGGGTGCGTTCTATCGCATCTCATATCCTGACGGGCGAACGGCTTTTGTCCTGAAAGGCGAAGCGCAGCCGGTCGACGAATGGCTGAAGCGTATCAACCTGACGGCCGAGAGTATCCTGGCTACCGCACAGTCGTTTATGGGGGTGCCTTACCTCTGGGGCGGCACGTCGTCGAAAGCGATGGATTGCAGCGGACTCGTCAAGACGGTCTTCTTCCTTCACGGCCTTATTCTCCAACGCGATGCGTCGCAGCAATGCGTCACCGGCGAACAGATTGATATCACGAACGGATACGGGAATCTGCGTCCGGGGGATTTGCTTTTCTTCGGAAAGAGCCGAGACCGTATCCGTCATGTCGGGATTTATATGGGCAACGATGAATTTATCCATGAGGCTACACAGGTAAAGGTCGGCAGCCTTAACCCGTCCGCTTCGAACTACGATGCGCTGAACGCGTCGGAGTTTGTGCGTGCCTGTCGTATCATCGGCGCTCGTGAATGGCCCGGAATCAGCACGATTAAAAATAATTCGTATTACCAAAACACATGGAACAAACAATGAAACAGAATCGCAGGAATTTTTTGAAAACGGCAGCGCTGGCGGCAGCGGCAGGCAGCCTGTCGCTCGACTCATCGCATGCCGCGCCGTTCGCTCTGATGAAGTCGGCAGCCCTCGACGGTAAAATGAAACTGACGTTCGAACCGGTCGATTTACAACTGAGGTATACATTCACCGTATCTACCTATTCGCGCACCATGACACCTACCGTCCGCACAAAGATCGAATACGACGGCGTGACGGGATACGGTGAAGCCTCCATGCCCCAGTATCTGGGCGAGTCGCAGGCTTCGGTATGCGCTTTTCTGGAGCGGGTGAAGTTAGATCGTTTCCGCACGCCGTTCGAAATGGAGGATATTCTGACGTATGTCGATCGTCTCGGCGAAAACAATACGGCTTCGAAAGCTGCCGTCGATATTGCACTGCACGACCTCGTGGGCAAGCTTATGGGGCAGCCGTGGTACAAGATTTGGGGACTGAATCCCGATCATATTCCTCCGACGACGTACACGATCGGTATCGACGAGCCTGATATCGTTCGCAGAAAGACGAAAGAGTACCTCAACGATTTCCGTATCCTGAAAGTTAAACTCGGAACGGAGCATGATAAAACGATGATCGAGACGATCCGCGAAGTAACCGACATCCCGCTCGCCGTCGATGCCAATCAGGGCTGGACAGACAAGCATCATGCGCTCGATATGATTTTGTGGTTGAAAGAAAAAGGCATCGTGATGGTTGAACAGCCCATGTCGAAGAAGAAACTTGACGATAATGCGTGGGTTACGGAACATAGTCCGCTGCCTGTCTTTGCCGATGAAGCCGTGCAACGTTTGACGGACATTCCGCGACTGAAAGGCGTTTACAGCGGTATTAACATCAAACTGATGAAATGTACCGGACTGCGCGAAGCGTGGAAGATGGCCAATCTGACCCGCTCGCTTGACATGCGGGTGATGATCGGCTGCATGACCGAAAGCTCATGCGCCATCTCGGCAGCCACACAACTCGCTCCGGCCGTCGATTTTTGCGACCTCGACGGCAGCCTGCTTATCAAGCCCGAATCGGACTGGTGCCGCGGCGCTACATTGCAGGACGGCATCATGAAACCTACCGATAAACCGGGCATCGGCATTGACGTTCGGAAGAAGTAGCGTGTCTCTCCTTTCAGGCGTTGAATGCCTTTCGGGCGTTGAGTTGTTTGATTGTTGAGTTGTCTGCCGCGTAGAGGCGAACCTCTGTGTTCGCCCGCCATGGCGTTGATATGAATATGAGGGTGTGTCAAAATGCAATGTCTGGGCACACCCTCTTTAGGTGTGTAAGAATGGATAAAAAGCAAGGCGCTAAGAATGAGGGTAAGGGAGCATACTAAGGGATGTGACCGAGCTCTCATTCCGCAAGCAACGAAGCAGTTTGCCCGTTATGACACACCGCCGATTTGCGTGGTGCATTATTGTTTTAACATCACACAAAAAATGTATTTACGTTGATTTGCGCCATTCGTGTTCAAACCTCGTAATTCGTCATCCGTTATCGAAGCTCGTAATCGAGTCCGGTCACTTGGAATTCGGTGCGGCGGTTCAACTGGTCGGCCACTTCCTGCTGCTCCGGCGGGAGGGTGTTGACAAAAGCCTCGTCCAATACGGTTCCTTCGGGGAAAAAGGGGTGTTTCTCCGCAAGTTTTGCGGTGATTGTTTTGGGTACGGTCTCGCCGTATCCTTTAGCGGTAAGTCGCGCCGCATCAATGCCTGAGTCGATGAGGTAATCCACTACGGACTGGGCGCGCCGCTGTGCCAGTTTTTCGTTGTATGCGTCGGTTCCTTTGCGGTCGGTATGGGCTCCCAGCTCGATCGTAACGTTCGGATTTTCGTTCAGGATTTTGATGAGCTGGTCGAGCGCTTCTTTCGATTCGGGACGGAGCGTAGCCTTGTCAAAGTCGTAAAAGATGTTTTCGACCACCACGGGCTTGTCGATGGGTGAGAGGAAGAAATCGACGTAATACGTTTCGTTTTTCTCTTCGTCGCTTGTTTTAAGTTCAAAGTACTGGTTCAGGAAGTTGGGCGCTTCGGCCATCATTACGTAGCTGACGTCGCGTGCCAACTCCACTTTGTACGAACCGTCGGGCTTGACGGGAACCTTCACGTTCAGACCGTCTTTACCTACGATGCGCACGATGGCGTTCTCGATCGTGTATTCTTCGACGTCGGACACGTAGCCTTCGATTTGTATCGTAATCGTCGGATACTCGAACGAGTAGATGTGATCCCATCCGCGCGCGTCGCCTCGGTTTGAGGAGAAGAAGCCGCGCTCTTTCTCCCCTTCGAAGGTGATGCCGAAATCGTCGGCTGCCGAGTTGACCGGGACACCCATGTTGACGACATGCCACTGTCCCGCGCTGTCGAGCGTGGCCTTAAACAAGTCCAGTCCGCCCATGCCGGGATGGCCGTCGGAAGCGAAGTAGAGCGTCACCGAATCGCGCACATAGGGGAAGAGCTCGTTGCCTTCGGTATTGATCGCGGGACCGAGGTTTTCCATCCCGCCGAAGTCACTTGCTCCGACGATTCGCGTGCGGAACAGGTCTTTCCCTCCATATCCGCCCACCGCGTCGGCTACGAAATAGAGGAATTTACCGTCGGGCGAGACGGCCGGATGCGCCAGCAACGTGATCGAGTCTTTGACGATGTTGGCGCGCTGTCCCTTGCCCCAAGCCGCCCCGCTGCGCGAAGAGACGTAAATTTCGGAGGTGCGCGGGTCAACGGCGTCTTCGGCACAGTAGGAGTAGTACATCGTCGAGCCGTCTTTCGAAAACGAGGGGGTGCCCTGGTCATACGTTGTCGTAACGGGGTCTGTTACCTCGACCGGTTTTTGCCACGCGCCGTTTTCGTCTTTGTTCGAAACAAAGAGCGCGTTGTTCTTGAGCCCGGTGATGCCGTTGATGGAGTCTTTGTGTACGATGCCGCGTGACGAGCAGAAATAGAGCTGGTCGTGCTTTTCGCCGTAAAACATCGGACTGAATTCGCTGCGGCGTGAGTTGAAAATATCCATCCGTCCCACCTGATAGAGGGTCGGTCGGTCGCACCATCCGGTGGCCATTTCGCATCCTGCGATGCCGTTAGCCGCACGCATGTCGGACGAATCGAGCGCTACATACTGTTGGTAGTATTGGATGGCGTCGCTGTATCGTCCGTCTTTCTGATATACTTGTCCGAGGTAAAGGAAGAGCATGCTGTCCGGATAGTCATAACGCAGCGCATTCTGGTAGGCGCTGATGGCGCGTGCCGTGTTGCTGATGCGCTGGTTGCAGTAGCCCATACGGAACGCGATGTAGGCGCGCAAGTCTTTCTGTTCGGGCTTCGCCTTGGTGTAGAGCTTGCGATATATCTCGGCCGCGCTGTGGTATTCGCCGAGGCGCTGTTTCTCTTCGGCGTCTTTGAGCTTGACCGTTTTGCACGCGCCAAGCGGCCCGAGAAGCAGGCAGCCCAGCATGAGCAGTACGTTGTATCTTTTGAAAAATCGAACCATCTTAATGGGTAACGGATCAGTATCCATCTTATTGTGTTATAGCAGCAGAGAGCTGTCGCCGTAACTGAGGAAACGGAAGTCATGGTCGAGCGCGTAATCGTAGATCGCTTTCCAGTCTCCTCCGACGAAGGCCGAGACGAGCAGCAGCAACGTGCTCTGCGGCTGATGGAAGTTGGTGATCATACCCCGCACGATCTTGAACTCATACCCCGGAGCGATCAGAATCCGGGTGGCTGCTACGAGCCGGTCGGTTCCCTGACGATCCAGATAAGTAAGGAGATGTTGCAGCGCTTCGCGGACGGAGATGCCGGCTGCCTCACCCGTATAGGGAGTCCATTGCCCGACGGTCGGAAGGACGGTCTGGTCGGTCGGTTCTGCTGTCGAGAGCCCGGCACCGAGGTAGTAGAGGCTTTCGAGCGTGCGTACCGACGTGGTACCGACGGCAATCACAGATCCTGACACGGTCATAAGGCGCTCAATCGTTCGGCGACTGACGGCGAAATGCTCCGTGTGCATCTCGTGCGATCCGATCGTTTCGCTCTTGACAGGCTTGAACGTGCCGGCTCCTACATGGAGCGTGACCTCTTCGCGTCCGATACCCCGGGCGTCTAATTCGGCCAGCACTTCGGGCGTGAAGTGAAGCCCGGCCGTAGGCGCGGCCACCGAGCCTTTGATGCGCGAATAGACCGTCTGATACGTTTGCAGATCGGTCGGTTCCGTTTCGCGCCGCAGGTAAGGCGGGATCGGGAGTACTCCGGCTGCTTCGAGCACTTCGGCAAACGTATACCGCGGATTATCCCACCGAAACGTCACGAGGTGACTTGCTCCGTGCGTCTCTGTCCGCTCGGCTGTCAGGCGGACGGATGTCTCGTCAACGTGTACCGTACGGGGCAGCGTGCCGTCTTTCCATTTTTTCAGATTCCCGACGAGGCAATGCCAGCTGCACTGCTCCGTTTGTTGAAATATTTGCGCATAGTCGGCCGGTTCGGCCGGTTCGAGGCAAAAGATTTCGATCTGTGCGCCCGTCGTTTTATGGAAGAGCAGTCTTGCCCGTATGACGCGCGTATTGTTGAAAACGAGCAGGGCGTCGGGCGACAGCTCGTCGGGCAGCCGGTCGAAGACCGTTTCGCCGATCTGTCCGCTGCGGTAGACGAGTAATTTCGACCGGTCACGTTGCGGCAACGGGTATCGGGCAATCCGCTCGTCGGGGAGCGGATAGGCATAATCGTCGATATGTATGTGTTGAGGTGTTATCATTCCGGGAGGCAAAAGTACGAAATTCACGGCAGAAGATAGAAGCGGTGTCTGAAAAAATAACGAAGAATAAATGAGTTTGTTAGCAAATCATGTTTATAAAGCAATAAGACTTTGTAACAACGGATAAATTCCTAAAAAACAATGATATATTTTTCCCTGCAATAAAACATCAGACTTGCTATATCGCTGACTATCAAACGACTGATTCTCTTAGGTTGTTTTTTATATACACCTACATCTTATATCTTTTGACAATCGGAAGCAAACCACTGAAAAACAACTACTTGCAAATACAAAAAATATTCCAATAACTCCTACTTTTCAATACCGTTGCAACAAAGTCATTCGTAAAAGAAGACCTAATCGGTAAGAGAGGACGCAGGCAAAAAATAGTGAAAATATTCATTTGTTTTCCCTGCCCAAAAATAGTCTATGTATTTCTGTAGAAATACGTTGGGGTTAATGATTGGGCATTTTGTAGTCATGTATTTTGAGCCGTTTTTTTGCAAAGTTACAATAAATCGTGAGATTGTAAGAGCAGCTTTCAGTTGCCTCTACTATGCTAATCTTTAAAGCAAATAGGATAAAAAGAATCTGTCTAACCGCATCGTGCTGCCTCCGACTGCCTGTGAACAGGTGCTGTGGGGCACATCTACCAGACGGTTTCATGCGCAATTCGGAGCAGGACTGAAATGGATGATACACTAAAAAGAGAAAGGAAGATACATGAAACGAAAAGTATTAGACTCAATTGGGGTGATGAGGGTGCTTGTCTTCGCCGTGTTTTGGCCTGTCTGTAGTCACGAGTCAAGTATTCAGCTGGTAGAGACGATGCCGGTACAGAAAAAATTGCATAAAACGAAACAAATGCTATCGAAAATACGGATATGGAGATATTTTCTCAAGAGAAAATTTGGATAGAAAATATCGTCAAATAGCCACCATTGCAGCGTTGACAGCCTTGGGTAATGCCCGACCCCAGTTGAAGTTTCATATCAAAGCAGGCTTGAATGTCGGACTTTCCGAAGAAAGCATCAAGGAAATTATGCTTTTGATGACTGTTTATCCCGGATTCCGCAATAGAAAGTATAAGAATGAATTTCATTCAGGCTTTCAGCCCTCCGAACAAGGTCCGGATGTCGATCCCCCACCCTTGCGGGATGGGGCTGAAATAATCCGGGCTTTCAGCCCTTGTATGCCCTGCGGGCCTTGAGTTGTTGGCCGGCTGAAGGCTGATTGCTGTAAAAGCCCTGAAAGGGCGCCTTAATTCAGCCCAATGCGAAGCGTTGGGGAAAAAGGCATCGCATCTTGGCGGAGGGCTGTAAGCCTGACATAATCATCGTCGTACATTCGTACATCCATTATTAATGGTAAACGCCGAACAGTGTATCGCGTAATTTGGGTTTATTCGGGTTTCCCATCCACCATCAACGGGATGAATGCATTAAGAGAAGTACTTGACGAAGGTAAATGACCTGCATATAGCAGAGAGTGCTATTAGAACAAAGATTCACAGATTTTCCATTCCGAATCTGGCAATTTCATCGATAATTGGCAGCACCTTCTCGCCCAATGGTGTAAGCGAATACTCTACACGTGGAGGCACTTCCGGGTACTGTTTTTTGGCAATCAATCCTTTGTCGCATAGGAATTTCAATTCGTTTATGAGCATCTTCTCGCTTATCCCCGGAATGGCACGCTTAAGCTCTCCATAGCGGACTATTCTGCTGTTGATTTGATAAATAATGAGTAAAGTCCATTTACCTGCAAAAATCTGCATCGACTTTCGTACAGGGCATTCGTTGTCTGAATTTTTTCTCTCCATAGCAATTTTTTTCTTATTGATTATCAACAAATCTAACAATATGGTAAGTATCATACAATATTGTAGGTACTTGACAAATAGAGAGCAAAGATATAATTTTGCCATCAAAAACTCAACTTTTCAAATAAAAATCAATCGGTAATGAGAAAGATAGTTTTATTAGCAGTTGTTTTGATGGGATTTGCATCTTGTCGATTCGGTGAAAACAAGAATTCATCTAAAAATAAAGATTTAAAAATGACAAATTTAGAAATTGTACAGCAGTATTTTTCTGCATTGGAAAATGGCGATATGGCAAAAGTGGCGTCGCTTTTCGCCGATGATTTGGTTTGGCATCAGCCTGGCAAGGGCGTTCAGTCGGGTACTTTCACCGGAAAACAAGCTGTCTTTGCCCACTTGGGGAAATTGGCCAAATGGAGCGGTGGCGATTTGGGTATTAAAGTAGATTACCTTGCCGACAATGGGGCTATGGTGGTGGCTTCTATCCGTTTTGCGTTGGATAAAAATGGAGTTTCTATGGCGATGAGAGGCGTGGATTTACTTCGTTTGGAGGACGGACTTATCAAAGAGGTCTGGCTCTTTTCCGAAAGAATTGAGGAGGAAGATGCTTTCTGGAAAGTGCAAGCCGAAAAAGCCGAAAAGTAACCCTTAAAAATCAGAAACCTTGTTCTTAGAGCAAGGTTTTTGACCGCTTTAGCTTTTTTTATGACACACCGCCCTATTTCGATATTATTTTTCAACAACCATCACAAAACAAGATTATCATTTTCGTCCAATTCCCAATAAGGATTGTAGGCAACTTCAAACAGGTAGCCATCTAAATCTTTGAAATAACCACTATATCCACCCCAATACACTCTCTGAGCGGGTTTAACGATTTTTCCTCCCAAGTTTTCGACTTCTTTGAGGACTTCATCCTCTTCTGCTTCCGATTTTGCATTATATGAAATGGTCAATCCCGAAAATTGATAAAATTCATACAGCAAAGTAGTATCTTTTTGCAAATCTTCCAACGGATGAACTCCTAAAACAATTCCTCCGAGTGGAAACAAAACGTATTCATCTAAACTCTGTGCCGTTTTTTTATCTTTAGAGTTATTGAAAATCATTGAGTTTTTTTCATTGCTTCTACAAGTGAATCGTGTATGTAAGTCATATCCGAATCAGACTCTAATTCCCACACAGCGTCCGTTTCATCAGACGTCTCTTCCGAAGAACTCCAATCCGATTCGTCATACTCCGACAGTTCAAAAAGCCACCATAAATTGCCTTGCGGGTCGATGAAGCGAGCTAATTTCCCTCCATAAAAATCGGTAGGCTGGGTAACAATAGTGGCTCCGAGTGATTCGGCGGTTGCGAGTTTTCTATCTATATCATTCACATAGATTTGAAGTAGTGAGGGCGTATGTTTCCAACCTTCTTTTCGGTCGAAAATAATCATCGAAGTATCGCCAATCCTTACACTGCTATTGAAAATCTTCCCATCGGATTGACTGATTGCCAATGCGTTTTTATCTTCCTGAGCATCAAAAACTTTTTCGAGAAAGGCGATTAATGCACGCGTATCTTGTGTGGCAATGAGAGCGTTTACGGTATGACTCCCTTGAGGAATATTTACTTTTTCAGTCACTTTTCTGTAAATTAAAATTCGAGGCAAAACTACCCCAAATTTATATACTGAAATTGTACCGAAACGACGTTTTTCTTATATCCGGTTGTGTAACTTCATTGGAGAAATACCCGTAAACTCCTTGAAATCTCGGTTGAAATGGGATTGGTCATAGTAACCAAATCGGCAGGCGATTTCGGTGAAGTTTTCTTGATTTTTGGTGTTTTGCAAGTATTGGAATGCCTGCTCAAACCGCTTGATTTTAGTGTATTTTCGTAGAGAAAAGCCCGTAAACTCTTTAAAGTTTCGCTCGAACTGTCGCTGGGAAAGGCAAATATTCCTCGTAGAAATATCGGGACTTAGGAAATTGGTTTTTGGTAACCATTTTTCGACAGATTGGTATTTCAGAGGCAAATCCGTTGCTTTTTGCATCAGAAAATCCGAGAAAATCCGGATAAATTCCGACAAGGTATGGGATTTGAGTATTTTCTCCGTGAGCTGTTCGCCCTCGTAACCAAATAATTCTTGCAAAGAGATGCGTTGCCCACCCAATACCGTTGCGGGAATTTTGTGAGTCAAGAGAAAAATAGACGGACGCACGCGAACCCCAAAAAGTTTAGCTTTGGGAAAAACAGCTTCATAGTTGTCAACGATCGTTTTTTGACCGAAAACCATTCCGCTCTCAGATAACTCTTCCCGATTTTGAACATTTTTCATCGTTCCTTCGCAAAAGAAAACCAAATCGGTAAGTGTGGACGCAGGCGAAAAATAGTGAAAATATTGGTCTGTCTCCCCTGCCCAGAAATAATCTATATACTTCCGTAGAAATGCGTTGGGTTTACTGATTTGGTATTTTGTAGCCGCCATTAAAGATGCTTTTCGCAAATTTAGATAAAATCCTCGAGTTTTTACACCGGCCAGATAAAAACACAAG
>NZ_JAUMYS010000013.1 GCF_030528505.1 Tannerella sp. | reverse complement strand
CCCGGCATGACAATTAACCATTAACAATTAAATAATGGTACACGCCGCATCATGTACCCGGTATGACAATGAACCATTGAAAATTAACATTAAATAATGGTACACGCCGAACAGTGTATCACGTAATGTGGGTTTAATACGAAATCGTTTTATCTGCGGAAAAGGTCAAAAACAATATTCCCCGCCATAAGCCTTTCGAATAGATTGGGCTATATGGCGGGGAGGTTTTTCGATTCCTCAAACAACCGTTTATACAACGGCAAGCAAGCCGTATCGATAGGTTTATGCCAACTTCACGTTACGCATGTCTCCACTTTTCGCAAACTCTTTATGGAAGGCCAAGCAGCAGTCGAGATTCTGCGGCGTATGCCCCTTCATTCCCATGTTGAGGTAATCATTCAACAATGGACGATAGTCGGGATGTACGCAGTGATCGATGATCTCGTGTGCACGCTGTATCGGCGACTTACCGCGCAGGTCGGCCACCCCATATTCGGAAACGATGATCTTCACGGAGTGCTCGCTATGGTCGAGATGCGATACCATCGGGACGAATGCGCTGATCTTTCCGTCTTTCGCCGTCGAAGGGGTCGTAAAGATCGAGAGGTATGCCGAGCGCGTGAAGTCGCCCGACCCGCCAATTCCGTTCATCATCTTCGTTCCTAATACGTGAGTCGAGTTAATGTTTCCGAAGATATCGGCTTCGAGTGCCGTATTGATCGTGATCAATCCCATACGACGCACAAGTTCGGGATTGTTGGAAATTTCTTCGGGACGGAGCAAAAGCTTATCTTTGAAGAAATCAAGACGCGAATAGATTTCTTTCATGGCTTCCCGGCTGACACTCAACGAACAACCACTTGCAAATATAACACGTCCTTCCTCCATCAGCTTGATGACGGCATCCTGAATCACTTCGGTATAAATATTAAACGCCGGGATTTCCTTATTCTCTCCCATACATCCGAGCACAGCATTCGCCACATTACCCACACCGCTCTGCAAAGGCAGGAACGACGCCGGGATCCGTCCGGCCTTGATTTCGTTGACCAAAAAGTTCGATACGTTGCGCCCGATGGCCAATGTCACGTCATCGAGCGGAGCAAAGGCGCTTCCGTCTGGTTCGTTATTCGTTTCAACAATCCCGATAATCTTCTTTGGGTCGACCTTCACATAAGGTTTGCCGATACGGTCGGACGGCTGATAAATCGGAATCTCGCGGCGCATGGGCGGGTCTGCCGGTTCATAGATGTCATGCATCCCGCGAATCTCTTTCGGGTGAAAGCGGTTCAGCTCAATCAGAATTTTATCAGCCAAACGACAGATGGTTGGAACAATTCCCACCCCTTCGGTCGGAATGATCTCACCATCGGCCGTCACATCGGCCGCTTCTACAACAGCCACATCGACTTTACCGAGGAATCCGTAACGCAATGACTGCGCCAGCTCGGAAAGGTGCATGTCGAAATAGTCCGTGCCACCGCTATTGAGCAGCGTGCGCATATCTTTATTCGACTGGTAAGGGGTGCGGAATTTCACTGCATTGGCGCGCGCCAGCGAGCCGTCGAGATGGTCACCGGTCGATGCACCGGTAAACATGCCGATCCGAAAGGGATTTCCTTTCTTATGCTCTTCTTCCGCTCTTTTGGCTATGGCTTCCGGAATGACTTTCGGACAACCTGCGGGCGTAAATCCGCTGAATCCGACATTATCGTCGTTGTTCACATACGAGGCAGCCTCTTCGGCCGTGATGAATTTAAATGACATGATATTCTTCTTTATTTATGGGTTAATGTTCTTATGGGGGCAAAGATAGAAATAATATCAAACTGCCACAATGATTTTGCGGATTTCTTCGGCAGTATCTACTATGTACCGTGCTCCATGAGTGTTAAGCTCGGTGCGGGGGCGGAATCCCCACGTGACTCCCACCGATACAACTCCGGCATTCGCAGCAGTCTGCATATCGACGCCCGAATCACCTACATAAATCGTCTCGGCTACCGACCGACCGGTGATTTTCAAAATATCGTGCACGATGGTCGGGTCGGGTTTGACCGGAATCCCTTGACGTTGACCGAAAACAGCAGCAAAACGAATTTCCTGAAAATAGGTACGTACAAGTTTTTCCGTCGCACGCTGATACTTGTTCGACGCTACCGAGAGTACAATTCCTTCGGCCTGTAACGCTGCGAACAAATCGGAAATTCCTTCGTATGGGCGCGTATAGTCAGCATTGTGCTCATCGTAGTAGGGGAGAAAGACTTCACGAACACGCAAAACGTTATCCTGCGTTCGCTCATCTTCGGGCAGGGCACGCTCAAACAGTTTGTTGATGCCGTTCCCGACAAAATATTTGTAGGCCTCAACGGGATGTGCCGGGAAGCCCATCTGCCGAAGAGCGTAATTCGTACTATGTGCAAGATCAGCAATCGTATCCAGCAATGTGCCGTCGAGATCGAATATAACCGATTGAATTTGTCTCATAAATATATTATCGTTCATTTTTTATCGGGCAAAGGTAGGCGATAATTTTTAACTGTCGTCTCTCCTGTTATTTTTGAACCGCTCGCCCCCCATAATAAACTTATAAACAACAAACAATACACAATTTATAATCTAAAAACGGGTAATAATCCGGGGATCATCACGAGAAGTCTTTTAATCATATAAAAAAAGCTGTCTCGTTTTGAAACAGCTCCTTAAAAAGTCGGGATGAGACGACTCGAACGTCCGACCTCCACGTCCCGAACGTGGCGCGCTAGCCAACTGTGCTACATCCCGTTTTTTTCGGCTGCAAAGGTACAAATATTTCGCAACCTGCAAAATTTTTTTCTTTTTTCCGATAATCGAAAATGGACGTTTAGCATCAATCTTGTCTTGCCCAGCTGAAATAAAAGCCTCTTCTTTACGATTACATCACGTATTTCGCAACATTATGCCACACCTTCTTTTTCATCTTGCAAAACGTTTTATCGAAGCGGAGGCTTTCATTTTCGGAAAAAGAGAAGGGTATCCACATGGACAACCGATATATTCATAAATCTTTTTTGTAAATTTGCCCGACAAATGAAAATGCAGTCAACATTCAAAGCATATCATTATGAGCTTTTCGGATAAGCAAGAAGCTGCTTTTTCTCAGCTGTACACTCAATATATAAGTAATCTGCATACTTATGGTACGAGCCTCGGATTCGCATCCGATGTCTGTATGGACGCTATTCAGGACGTTTTTTTCAAGCTCTATCTCAGAAAAGATGAACTACAGCATATCGAAAACATTGGGTTCTACCTGTTTCGCAGCCTGCGCAACCGGCTGATCGACTTGCAAAAACAACAACACACAACCAAAACCATTGATGATGAAACACTTGCATTTTTCATCGAAGTGTCTGTAGATGAATCATTTGAGCACGAAGAAGAACGATTGTTGCTGAAAGAAAAAGTCGAGCGGCTGTTACGCCTACTTACAAACCGTCAGCGCGAAGCCGTCTACTTACGTCATATGGAAGAGCTCGATTACGAGCAAATTGCCGGAATCATGGAAATGAATGCCGCATCTGTTCGCAAACTCGTTTATCGTGCTCTGGAAGTCATACGTAAACATACGACGAATCGATAAACCCCGAAAAACAAAAAGATCAACTGATAAACAATCCAATTAACCCACTAACAACACCTATTTAAGAACTATCAACACAACAAAATAATATTTTTTCACGGCTTTTTGTCTACAAATAGTTATTATTATCGTCTTATCTATAACATTTAGTTAGTCATATGAGCGAAAAGCGAAATTTTTCATCCATCGCCGACTTTTTAAACGACGATATGTTTATCGCCTGGCGACTTTTTCGTACTGATGAGACCGAACGATATTGGGAAGAATTCGTACGGGAACATCCGCAAGCCGAGCCTTTACTGCACGAGGCTTGCCGACGCTTTGAGGCGGTACGATTCAACGAAAAGAGTCGGCTTCATCCCGAGACCGGAGAAGCAATGTATCGAGAACTGTTCACGCGCCTTCCCACTCATAAGCCAGTTCGCCGGCGGCCGACTGCATGGTGGATGGCAGCCGCATCCCTCATATTCGCCGTCGTCTCTACGATAAGTATAATATGGTTTGCGCGTGAACGGCAACAACCGACAGCACCCAGCGATAAGATTGTCGGGCGAACTTTGCCTTCGGAACAAGTACGATTGATTGCGGGCGACCAGACAATCGAATTGCAATCTTCCTCTGAAATAACCCTTTCGGAGAAAGGCAGAGCCTCTGTTGTCGATGGCACAAGTGTCGATGCCAAAGCCCTTCAACTGGCAGACGATAAACCGAACCAGCTACTCGTTCCTTACGGAAAACGTTCGTTTATCACGCTCGCCGACGGTTCCCGCATATGGTTAAACTCCGGCACGGAATTGACGTTCCCGGCCAAATTCTCCGGTACAAGTCGCGAAGTACGTTTGAAAGGCGAAATTTATATTGAGGTGGCTCCTTCCGATCGTCCTTTTCTGGTACATACCCCGAAAGCTGTGGTACACGTGAAAGGTACACGATTTAACGTATCGGCCTATGCCGACGAGCCGACCGAATCCGTCGTTCTGGTATCGGGAAGCGTGCAGGTGGCAATGCAAAATCTGCCACCCCTTACACTCGCTCCGGATGAGATGGCAGCGATTTCGTCCGAAGGAATGATCAAAAAAAACGTAGATGCTTCGGAATATACGAGTTGGCACCATGGCATTATCCAATTCAATCGCACATCCTTGACCGACGTGCTAAGAAAAATCGGACGCTATTACAATGTTTCTTTTGAGAGTAGCTCCGACATTGCTTTAAACGGGAAAACCGTTTCCGGTAAACTGTTTCTATCGAACAATCTGGACAGTGTGATGACAAGCCTATCTGTACTATCATCTACCGATTATAAACGAGAAGAGAACCAAATCTGGATCCGTAAAAAACAATCGGCACATATCAAGCGACATTAAATTAAAAAGAAATTTTGTATTTTTGGCAAGTTATTGTAAAAAAGAAATTATCATTCATCGGAAATAATTCCGGCAAACTAACATCAAAAAAACATCTATGAAAAAAAGAAACGACACGAATTATTTTGCTCGCAAAAGGCGTGGCAGAATAATCAACATTACAAAGACGGGAGTTTTGCTGTTCTTGCTTTGCTCATTCAGCATGCTGGCTGAAAGCCGTTATTCGCAACAGAAAGAAATTACCGTCGACATGCGCAATGCTACGATTCGCGAGGTCTTTTCGGAAATTGAGAAATCGAGCGACTATGTGTTTCTAATAGGTGACGAGGCCGCTTCTACACTGAATCAGCGCGTAACGATTGATCGAAAGAAAGAACCTCTCAGCCGTGTGTTGGATGCGTTGTTCTCCGACACAGAACTTGGCTATCGCGTCGTGGAACGCCAAGTATCGGTATATCTCAAAACAGCTAAACCGTCAGCCGTCTCAGTGCAACAACAGGCTTCCAAAGTCATTACGGTCAAAGGGAAGGTAACAGACAGAAACGAAGATCCGCTACCGGGTGTCTCCATCCTGATCAAAGGAACGACACAAGGCATTGCTACCGACATGGACGGAAGCTTTGTTTTGTCGGACGTGCTTCCCAATGCGACATTGGAAGTTTCGTATGTAGGGATGAAGCCGCAAACGATTGCCATAAACGGGAGAACAGCCCTCAACATTGTCATGGAAGACGACGAGCTCGTTTTAAATGAGCTTGTTGTCACGGGATATCAAACCCTGTCGAAAGAACGTGTCACCGGTTCTTATGCCGTTGTTTCCGAAAAAAACACGCAAGGGAAGCTTGAAACGAACGTTCTTTCACGTATCGAGGGACTGGTAGCCGGAATTAACAAGACGACAAAAGACGATAAAATCGTTATCCGCGGTATTACAACGATTCACGGAGAGCAAAATCCGCTGTATATCGTAGACGGTATGCCGTATCAGGGGGATCTGAATGCCATCAATCCGGCCGATGTACAAAATATCACCGTGTTGAAAGATGCTTCAGCCAGTTCCATCTACGGAGCCAGAGCGGCTAACGGAGTGATTGTCATTACAACGAAGCGCGGAAAAGAAGGTAAAACAAGAATCAGCTACAACGGAAGCGTGAAACTGATGCCCAAACCCGATCTGGGTTATCTCAATCTGATGAACAGCTCTGAATTAGTCGATTTACAAGTTGAAGGATTTCATTTTTACCATAACAAATACAGCTCGTTAGATAAACGGTATGCCTTAAACCCGGTAAGAGAGTTACTTTATAAGCACGAAAACAAAGAGCTGACAGACGAAGAGCTGAATCAATCGCTCAACGTTTATCGGAATCTGGATAATCGCCGGCAGATAGAAGAGGAGTTCGCACGTACCGGTCTCGTGCATCAGCACAACCTGTCGTTATCAGGCGGTACACAGACTAACCGTTATATAGCGACGTTAAATTATCTCGAAGCATACGGAAACCAGAAGTTTCAAGACAATAAACGATTAGGTTTCAGCCTGAAAGATGACATCAACTTCTTTAAATGGCTCTCGGCCGATGTTGGGGTAAACGGTAGTTTTTATCGTAATTCGGGCGACAACGGAGTGCTAAATTACGCCGATTTGATCATGGGATATCCGAGCTATTACATGTTACGAGACGAGCAGGGGAACGAACTGTCATTGAGGCAGAACAAATCGGAGTACGAAATCGAGCGTCTGAAAGCACTCGGATTAAAAGACCAAACGTATTATCCGATCAGCAACCGTTCGGAAGAATCTTTCCAGCATGCCGAAAACTATTTCCGAATCCATGCGGGGCTGAAAGTCGACCTGATGGAAGGGCTGAACTTCGAGTTGAAATACCAGGCTGAAAATACGCATGCCAAGAAACATCAGTATTATTCCGACAGATCGTTTATGGTTAGAGACATGATCAACAATGCCGCACAATACGACCCCCAGAAGAAAAAACTGACCCTGAATGTTCCCGATGGCGGGCAACTCGATGAAACGCGTACAGAGTCATATTCCTATACCTTGCGTTCGCAGCTGAATTTCAGTCGTGTTTTCGGCAAACATGCGATTGCGGCGTTGGGCGGTGCGGAAAGACGCCTCGTACGTCATACCGGTTCCAGAAACTACTACATGGGTTATGATGATAACAGCCTGGCGATTAAGCCGATCAACCCGCTCGTTATGCAGCCTCTGACCGGTACCGAAGCGCTCAGCGGATCGTTCAACTGGGTTTATAACGAATATAATGAGCTAATCCATAAAGAAGATCGTTTTGTTTCATTCTACGGCAATGCCTCTTATACGTTCGACGACCGTTACGCGCTGACAGGCAGTATACGTATAGACCAATCCAATCTTTTCGGAACCGATCCCAAGTATCAGTACAGGCCGCTTTGGTCGCTGGGAGGCAGCTGGCGTATGGCAAACGAAGAGTTCATGAAAGAGGTGCCGTGGGTCAATCGCCTGACTCTTCGTCTTACATCGGGCGTAGGAGGAAATGTGCCCAAAGATGTAGGTCCGTATCTGAATATCGTCAACACCGGCTATAACATCTGGGTCGACGACTTCGGCTCGAAGATCTCGTATCCGCCGAATGCGGAATTGCGCTGGGAAAAAACCGTATCAACGAATATCGGACTTGATTTCGACTTGTTCAAATCACGACTGAGCGGCAGTATCGACCTCTATCACAAAAGCACCTCCGACCTGTTGGGTAATCGGAACTCAGACCCGACACTCGGCTGGGAAAACCTGATGGTCAATTATGGCTCGATGGTGAACAAAGGAATCGAACTGTCTCTGCAAAGTACAAATTATGAGAATAAGCATTTCGCATGGAATACACACATAATGTTCAGCTACAATCAAAATGAACTGACGAATTTGACCGGCACCCAAGAAAGTGTATTCTCCTACACTGCCACGAATGTACAGACGGTCGGACGGCCGATAGCCAGTCTGTTCAGTTATCGCTATGCCGGGCTGGACCCAAAAGATGGAAATGTATTGGTATATAATCGTGAAGGCAAAAAAGTCAAAAATGTCAGCTCCGTCGACGACTTGGTATACTCCGGCACCAGAATACCCAAGTATACGGCATCGTTAAAGAACACTTTCTCTTACCGAAACTTCGACCTTTCGTTCATGTTCGTCTTCTATGGCGGTCACGTGATGCGCGACGCCGTATCTTCTTATATGAACGGCGCCCCCGGCACGAACCTTAACCGCAAGGCGATCAATCACTGGAGAAAGCCGGGAGACGAAAACATTCCGAATATGGCCCCTGCTTTCAATACGAATATTTATTATACACAGGCACAGACGTGGTACGCAGCCGACGTACACGTCAAAAAAGCGGATTATATCAAGCTCAGGGACGTATCGCTCACCTATAACGTGCCCAAAAGTTTCTTGAACCGTTTTTCGTTGAGCAGTGCCGCATTAACCTGCCAGATCAGCAACCTCTGGTGGTGGGCGGCTAACGGAGATATTGATCCCGAAGCATATGCCATCGGCGGCTACGGCAGAGGAATGCTTACCTTGCCCAACCCCGCCACCTATACGTTTGGATTATCACTTAACTTTTAAATTTCTCTTTTCAAATGAAAACGATATATTATAATGTATTAGTTTACTGTCTGGGCATACTGACATGTACGTCTTGTAACGATTTTCTCGACATCAAGCCTAAAGGTGTCGTGATTCCCGAAAAATGCGAACATTACGAAACACTGCTCAACTTCGCTCAACTAATGAAATCGTCGGACTCTTATCCGAATTATATGACCGACGATGTTTTCCTTCCGGATAAAGATGCGGTGACCGGAGGATACCAGACCCTCGAACTTCCTCTGCAGCGTCTTTATTCATTCCAATCCGAAGTGTTCGGAGACGGCGAAAAAGATGGGTTATGGAGCTATTCGTATAATCGCATTTACACGTACAATGTCATTATCCAGGAAGTCATGGATTCCAAGGATGCTTCCGAAGAACACAAGAAACAAGTAAAAGCAGAAGCGTTGATGGGACGTGCCTTCGAATATCTCACTCTCGTCAATGCGTATGCCAATCATTACGATCCGGCAACGGCAGCAACAGATCCCGGTGTTCCTTTATTGCTGGATCAGGAGATCAACAAAAAGGACCTCCAGCGGGCAACCGTACAAGCGGTCTACGATCAGATCAAAGCAGACCTCGATGAAGCCGCGACCTATCTGCCTGAAAAACCGGTACGGAATGCGTTTCGAGCTTCTAAACCTGTAGGTTTTGGGTTATTGGCACGTATGTATTTGTATATGGGCGACTATCCCAAAGCGCTCGAAAACGCGCGGAAATCGCTCGAACATAATGCCGCATTGTTAGACATGAAGCCTTATATAGTCGTGAATCCGAAGAGATATATTGGTCGTATCAATGTACCTCAGCGAGATCAGAATCCGGAAAATATTTATATCCGGTTGGCTCCCTATGTGTTTGGACTGTCGACCAAAGTCTACGGCTCCGAAGAATTGATCGGTTTGTATGACAAGGAAAAAGACAAGCGATTCTTGCTTTATTTTACGAAACAGATCGGCAGCATCACTACGGAATACGACCTTTGGGCGCCGTTTATCTATGCCAACATGGCCGTGTCAACTCCGGAAATCTACCTGATTGCCGCCGAATGTGAAGCTCGTCTGGGAAACAAGGAGCAAGCGATTTCTTACATCAACAAGCTGAGAGATCATCGCATCATCGATCACACGCCTCTGACGGCAGAAAATGATGAAGATGCGCTACGTAAAGTACTCGACGAAAGAAGAAGAGAAATGGTATTTCAAGGATGTAACCGCCTGATAGACTTGAAGCGTCTGAACCGTGAACCACGGTTTGCAAAGACCATTGTACATGAGGCAAACGGGGTAAAATATACGCTGGCTCCGGGTGATCCGAAATACATCCTTCCTATTCCTCCGAGCGTATTGCGTTTCAATCCGAATATGACACCGAACAAACGATAATCAAACCATTTATAAATTTATGAAACAGATAAAATTTTTAGGACTTGCAGCACTCTGTGGCTGCATGGTGGCCTGCCAAACCAACAAGAAGCAGGATGAAACAGTGGCTACCGTACATCTCAAAGGACAGCTTGTAAACGTCGGTAAAGACTTTGTACGAATGAGTTATAACGGAGCAGCGTCTCTTCTGGGCGACAGTCGGGATATCATGCTTCAAATCGACTCGGAGGGCAATGTAGACACAACAATCGTACTGACCGAACCATCTTATTTTAGCATCGGACGGAATACCCTTTACCTTACACCGGGGGATGATCTGACGTTCAGAATCTCCGACAAAAGCACGGAGGCGGAGTTCCAAGGAAAAGGAGCGGAAGCTAACACGTATATGAAAGATCGTTTGTTTCCCAAAAGCGGTTCGTTCTTACAAGCCGGCGAGAACGTGAAGGAAGATCTTACATCTACGATGAAGGTTGTCGACAGCCTGGCGCAAATGCGAATGTTAAAATTGGAAGCATTAACTAACGTATCCGATGAATTCAAAAAGCTGGAGACCGCACGTATCAAAGCCGATGTAGTGAACAGTTGGATTTATTATGCGAATTACTCGGGGCTCTTTGCCGAAGTAAAAAACAGGGATGAGATGATGGTTAAATGGGATGAATTTACAACCTCCATTGCTCCGCAAATTTCCCCAAAGATACAGGAGTTGCTATCGGAAGAGTTGCTCGATGTAGCTGTTGTTCGCGACGTACTTTCCAATCAGTTGGATTCGACGCTCAATGAGAAATGGTTCAAGGGAGCAACCCTGCCCGTTCGTACACAGGAGCTCTTCGCAAGCTCCAAGCTTATCAATGAACTCCGTATGGGAGACGTATCGGAAGAAGCTCTCGAAAAAGCCCGTACGTTCTTGCAGACGGTACAGAACAAGGACTTCGCAACAGAAGTAGAAGCCAAAATTACGCAAAACATGCGGTTATTGCCCGGACAGCCGGCTATCGACTTGGAACTCACGGATGTTGCCGGTAATGCGAAAAAACTGTCCGACTTTAAAGGCAAGCTGATTTACGTCGACCTGTGGGCGACATGGTGCGGTCCTTGCCTGCAGGAAGCTCCTTTCTTCGAGAAAGTAAGTCAGAAATATGCGGGTAAAGACATCGTATTCGTTCCCATTTCGACCGACAGAACACGTGAACCGTGGCTGGCATTCCTGAAAGAACACAAAAAGGAGCTCGAACAGTTCCATTCTACCGATGTGGCAATGAAGGATGGCTGGCTGCTGTATGGCATCCCGCGTTTTATCCTTATCAATAAGGATTTCAACATTATCAATGCTTTTGCTCCCCGTCCTTCGGAAGAGGAGACCACTGCATTAATCGACAGTTTGCTGGCAAAATAAAGAACTGGTGAATACTGTCCCTTCCGCTTCGCTACAGATGGCCTTTGTAATCTGTGCGAAGCGGAAAAAGATGGCCTTGTGTGCGGAACATTCGACTTCTATTCTCCGAATATCAACACATTAGGACCACATCGATTTTATTTATTCAAAGGAGTTCGCACTCCGGTAAATCAATTTTTAAGAACAAACATATGAAAGAAAATTACACGCCAAATCGTGTTGTACATAACACACACAACCGAACATTACGAGTCTTTATACTGACTTTTTTAGTATGCCTGTTTGGTTTATCGGCTTTGCCGGCAGATGCGAAACACTCGCAACAAAAAGAGATATCCATCCATGTGCAGGACGTAACGATTCAGCAGGCATTCTCGGAAATCGAGAAGTCGAGCGACTATGTCTTTCTTGTAGCGGATAACGCATCGTCCGAACTGAATCGACGAATAAGTCTTAAACGCAGCAAGGAAAATATCCATCAAGTCTTGGACGCTTTGTTTCATGGCACCGACCTGGGATATCATGTCGTAGAGCGGCAAGTATCCATCTATCGCAAGGAAGCGCAAGCGGTTGTCGTGAAACAGCAAACACCGAAAGGAATCACCGTAAAAGGACGCGTGACCGACAAACAGAACGAGCCTCTGCCCGGAGTGTCGATTCTGGTCAAAGGCACAACACAAGGCATTGCCACCGATATGGACGGAAACTTTACCTTGTCCGACTTAGCTCCGAACGCTGTGCTTGAAGTGTCGTACGTCGGGATGAGAGCGCAATCTATTGCAGTTAATGGTCGTAAGGAACTTGCCATTGTGATGGAAGATGATGAAGCTATGCTGGGTGAAATTGTCGTAACCGGGTATCAAACCTTATCCAAAGAAAGAGCGACCGGCTCTTTTACGCAGGTGAAACAAGATAAACTCGATTTGTTACAGCTCGGTGCCACATCTGTCAGACAAGGATTAGCCGGAGCCATTCCGGGTGTATTTGTCGGCAAGTCTACGATAAACATACGAGGAGTCAGCTCGATTTATGCCAATAAAACGCCTCTGTTCGTAGTCGATGGAGTACCTGTCAACGATATTGAAACGATCAATCCGAAAGACATCGAAACCATTACCGTACTCAAAGATGCTTCGGCCGCTTCGATTTGGGGTATACGCGCATCGAACGGGGTTGTCGTGATTACAACCAAATTAGGAAAGCAGAATGACGGAAAAACATATTTCGATATTAGCTCCAACATTATGATCGACGAGAAACCGGATTTCGGTTACCTGCAACGCCCTACCACCACCGAATATATCGACTTTGAAACGGAATACATTGCTCGAGGAAAAGGATGGTTCAACCCTGCCACGGCCGAACGTAACGGTTACTCAAGGGTAGAAGAGCTTTACTACAAAAAGCATAAAGGACTAATAGACGATACGCAGTTGAACGAAGGACTGGAACGGCTCAGACAAAACGATTATCTTTCGGAGCAGGACCTGTTCTTCCGAAGCCGTGTGCAGAAACAGGTTAATCTATCCATCGCTGGCGGAGCGAATAAATACAAATATTATACTTCGGTCGGATATACCGGAAATCAAGGGATGTCAAGAGGAAACAGCAACCATGCGATTATCATCCATATGAAGAGCCGGCTCACCTTGCTGAAAGGACTGGAATTGGAGATGGGTGTCAACACCGCATTCCGGAAAAACACGAACAATGGCGTTGATGTGTATGCTTTCCACGGCAAGCCTTATGAGTTGAACGTAGATGAGAACGGGAACTATATTTCCCGCTATACGAATGTGGCGGAACACCTCAAACAAGGGTATTACGACAAAGGATTTCTGGATTGGACGTATAATCTGAAGCAGGAAATCGATAACAACGACAACACGTCGAACAACACGTCCGTCAGATTGAATACCGGACTTGAATACACCCTTTTCAAAGGGCTGAAGATTAGCACGAAGTTCTTGTATGAAGCCGGTACCGATCGTGCGCGCAATTATCGCAACTTGCATAATTATTATCTGAAAAACCTGATCAACAGCTGGACGGTATATGATGCGACGAAGAAAGAATACATGCATAAGTTTCCGAAAGGGCCGCTGCTCGATTTGTCGAAAAGCTGGTCGAGTTCGTGGACACAACGCAACTTGCTGACGTTCGACAGCGTCATCAACGAACAACACAGCATCAATGCGATTGCCGGTACCGAAGTACGCGAAGATTTTACGCTGCAGAACAAAGAGCGCTATTATAACTATAACGATCGGGCATTGTCGGTAAATAACTTCGACGCCTATTCGCTCTCGCAGTATACGGCCAATTACCGGGGCGATTACGACTCTTACCGTTGGGATCCGGAGTTTTCGGAAGTGAAGAACCGTTTCTTCTCCGTCTTTCTGAACGGATCGTATTCCTATCAGGGAAAATATACCGTATCCGGCAGTGTGCGTATCGATCAGTCCGATTTGTTCGGAACCGATCCGAAGTACCGTTACGACCCCACATGGAGTTCGGGACTTAGCTGGCGCTTGTCGGAAGAAGCCTATATGAAGAATATCTCGTGGGTGAATCATCTTTTATTGCGTTTGACGTACGGAATTAACGGAAACATCAGCAAGTCGAGCCCCTATTCGCTGGCTAGGTACGGTAAAAATTTCAATACACAGGAAGATATGCTGACCATCAGCACACCCGAAAACCAACAGCTGCGGAAAGAGAAAACGGCTGTGACGAACTTCGGAGTCGATTTTGCTTTACTGAACAACCGCCTCTCGGGGTCGATCGATCTGTATCATAAATACAGCTCCGATTTGTTAGGCAACTATAAATTAGACCCGACCACCGGATTTAATTCAGCGCGGGTCAATACGGCCGAAGTATCCAACCGAGGTCTCGACATGCGTATCAATGGCGTGATTTTACGCGGCACTTTCGGGTGGGATATGACGTTCAACTTCGGCTACAACGTGAACCGTGTGGAGAAAGTAGAAAGTCCGCAGGAAATAGCCGAATATTATGTATCCGGCGGCAGTCCGATCGAGGGCAAACCGCTGAGCTATCTCTACAGCTACAAATGGGCCGGTCTTTCGGAGAAAGGTGAGCCGCAGGTCTACGATGCCAACGGAGAAGTGGTCGGATGGAAGAAGAAAATGAGCGATGTAAAAGCACTGAAATATGTCGGCAGTCTCACTCCGCCGGTATATGGAGGAATTATCACTACATTTACCTACCGTAATTTTGCATTGACCCCCGTCTTTTCTTATCAGTTAGGACATGTGATGCGTCTGCCCAGACCGGAGATGGTTTCGTACGGATTGAACACCGATCTGTCCAAACGCTGGAAAAATCCGGGTGACGAGAAAACAACGAATATCCCGAGAGTGTATTTGTCAAGCACCATCGATCCGAAATGGCAGAATTACTACCTTTACAACGACTCGTGGGATGAGGATGCTTCGTTCGTCAAACTCAATACGCTGACCTTATCGTATGACTTCGCCGGGCTGATAGGACGTAAACTCTTCTCGCGCGCACAACTCGTCATGCAAGCAAGCAATGTGTGGACATGGACGGCCAATAACAAAGGTATCGACCCTGAATATTATGATCTGGCAGACGGACGTTTTTCTTATCTGCCACCCGTTAGCAGCTATACGATTGGGGTCAATCTGAATTTCTAATGATATGAATTATTAAAACAACAGACAAGATGAAAAAAATAATATGCTATGCGATAATCGCATTCATCGCCTTATCTGCCTGCGATGATTTTTTAGATATAAAACCCAAAGGCGTCGTGGTACCCTCTACGCTCAGCGATTTTGAGTATTTGCTTTCCGAGCCGTATGTTTTCTCCAGAACTTCGAACATGTCGGCCTATATGACGGATGAAATTACGCTGCCCGACGATAACCGGGGAGATGTGCGGTTAGTCGGGATATCGGCCATCCGAGCCTATGACTTCGAACCACTCTTTTTCGAACTGGATGAAACCGATTCGGACTGGGAGAATGCGTATAAAACGATTTATACCTGCAATACGATCCTGACAGGGATCGACAAAGCCGAGAGCAGTCCCGGCATCGACCGGAATCGTATCCGGGGCGAGGCGCTTGTACATCGTGCCTTTACGTACTTGCAGTTGGTAAACGCATACGCCAAACATTATGACCCGGCCACGGCCGATACGGATATGGGAGTGCCGATGCCGCTCAAACCCGATATCAACGCCCTCCTGCCCCGCTCGTCGGTTAAAGAAGTATATGCGTTAATCGAGAATGATTTGCTCGAAGCTGCCGAACTGCTGCCCGATAAAGCAAAACATAATTATAAACCGACCAAGGGAGCAGCCTACGGCATACTGGCACGCGTATACCTGTATAAGGCAGACTATCCGAAAGCACGTACCTATGCGCAGAAGGCTCTCGATGCAAACAACTACCTGTACGACTACAACCGTGACACGGCATGGGTAGATCCCCAAGCCAAATACAGGGGGCTTAAAAATTTCCCCAACGTTACGGACGATATCAAGGACATTATCCTTTACAAGTACCAGAGTAAGGTCGGAGCATACGCCTTTACCTTCTTCATGTCGCCCGAACTCGAAGCAATGTATGCTCCCGGCGACTTGCGTTTTACACTCGGAACGACTCAACAGGACTGGTACGGAGCCGCACTGAAAGGCATCGGTATTTTATCGTCCAACATCTTTGTAGGAAACTATAAATATGGAGGCGTACAGACGAACGAAATGTACCTGATCCGTGCCGAAGCCAATGCACGCGAAGGGAAGATCGCAGAGGCACTGAACGACTTAAATTCCATCCGGGTGAAGCGATTTACACCGGAAACGTATGCCGATCTGAATGCTTCGAACAAAGAAGAGGCCTTGCAGCTTGTCTTGCGCGAACGGCGACTCGAACTGGCTTTTTCCGGGCTTCGTCTGGCCGACATCAAACGTTTGAATCGCGAGGGACATAACATCATCGTTACGCATGGTAAAGTGACGCTGACTCCCGACGACAATCGCCTCGTCATGCCTATTGCGAACAAAGTGCTTGCAAGAAATCCGAATATCAAACAGAATCCGCGTTAACAGAGAAATATGTTTTTAATAAAGATAATACGGAAACCGTGGATCATCCTGGCTCTTGCCGCCCTCTGGGGGGCGGCGGGCCATGCACAAAATACGGCCGGTATAAAAGGCCTCATTACGTTGAAGGAAAAGCATCCCGTTACGATTCAGCTGGTAGAGATGCAGTCACAGGGTACAACGGATGCGCCTCTGGCTCCAACCATCGAGGTGAGCGAAACCATGACATTCGCTAACGAGTTCGAACTGAAGCAATCGGGCTTCTTCTACCTGATTACGCAGGTGGGCGAGCAAGGAAATAAATACATCAGCCGGCATATCTGCTACATGCGACCGGGTCATACGTTCGAAATTCGTTACAGCGAAACGGACGAGCATACGTTCGCCCCTGAGACCGAACACATGACAGACAGGGAAAACAAACTGCTTATCGAAAACGACCTGCACTTTTATCGGCTCAGCCGCACGGCATGGGAAAATCCGCCAAAAGATGTCGAATCATGCCAAACCATTTTAAAACAATGGGAAAGCTATTCTCTCGAAAACTTAAAGAAGTATGAAGGCCATGATCCCGAAGTCATCGAATTTGCGAAAGTTCAGGCCTATGAACGTTATCTTTCTTTGCTCTATCAGCTCCCACTGATAAATGAACAAGCAAATAAGGTAAAAATGAATGTTCCGGAAACGTATTATGCTCTACCTTTCGATGTATCTGACTTCTTTGATCACGAAAAGGCGATGCTCTTCCCATCATCCGTCTCGCATTTACGAAAGTTTCTGAATACGGCCAACGGATTCCTTCCCAACGCACGGCTAATACTTCCACAGATAGAGCAGAATATCGAACGACTGAAAAAAAGCGTATCCAACCGTACGATGGTCGATAAAACCATCGAATCCATGATGGAAGCCTATATTCTCAGCTATAAGATGAGTGAAACGTATGAGCAAGACAAAGCTTTTTTCAGGAAATTAGCCGCAAATCTCTCGTCGGAGGAGCAACGTGATCGGCTATGCACACGATTCGGCTACCTGAAATACACTGCCTTGGGGGCGTCTTTTCCCGATGCAGCATTAAAGAATGTGCAGGGAGAGACCGTTACACTCGAACAGTTTAAAGGACACTACGTATATATCGATTTGTGGGCTTCGTGGTGTATCCCCTGCCGAAAAGAAATATCGTTCCTCCAAAAATTGGAGAAAGCATACGAAGGCAAAAACATTGCGTTTGTCAGCATCTCGCTCGATAAGAAAAGCAGCACTTGGAAGAGTACGCTCGAAGCGTTGCAGATGCACGGTCATCAGCTTTTCGGCGGCGAATCGGCGTTTGCCGAGCAGCTCAACGTAACTTCCATCCCTCATTTCCTGCTCTACAACCCCGACGGAAAATTACGAATGTACAGAGCCCCCGCACCCAGCTCGGAGCAAATCAGACCGCTGCTCGACAAACTGTTAAGCCAACAATCCATTGACAAGTAAAAAACGCAAAACGTAAGAAGCGCCCGGAAGTTCAAAAACTTCTTTTGACCGATATGGACGGGAGGATAGGAATCAGTACGAAAGCCTTATACCTCCCGTCTTTTTTATAGACGGCATACGGATTGGCGCGGTTCGTTACGTTCAGTAGCGAAAACTGCCACGTCAGCCCACCGTGTTTCAATTTTCTTTCGACCGTATAATTGATGTCTGCCCTGAAATAATTTTTCAGCCGGATATTCGGGTAGTGAGGGACATGATGAACTTCCAAAAGATCCCCACTCGTTTCGATGTATCCGTTCGGAAGCGTAGGTAAGCCCATGCCCGGATAAGATACTTCGGGAACGTAATACGGATATCCGCTTTTAAACTGCATTTGCAGAGAGAGCGTATGGGTGTTGGTCGGTTTTTGGCGTACCACGTATCCGGCGAATGCCGATAAGTCGTGAGGCGCGTCATATTTAAACGGATACGAACGGCCTCCGAATGTGCGTCTCGACCGTGACAACGTATACGACACCCACCCGGTAAAGGCCCCTCGGCCATATTCCGCCATACACTCTATCCCCATTGAAGAGCCTTTTCCTTGTGTATAATCCGAATGAGAGTCCAGATAATATTCCAGATTTCTGATCAGCAGCAGATGCCGCATTCGCTTGTAGTAAGCCTCGACCGACAGGGTCAGATACTCGTTCGTATAATGTTTCCAGCCGGCGGATATCTGGTCGGATTGCGGCAAGATGTTTTCGCGGAATGGCACCCAGTAATCCGTTTTGGCATTATAATCGATCTCATTAATCGTATGTACGGGCTGATACATCCGGTCGTAAGCCAGCATCAGTTTGTGCTTCTCGCCGATAAAGGTGTTTACTTTCAACCTCGGCTCCCAAGCGAACCGGCTGATCGTCCCGCTACGATACAACGAAGCACGAAGCCCCATACTGAACAGCCATTTCCGGTATTTGAACTCATCGTACACGTAGGCCGATGTCTTGAAAAGTGTCAGATGATCGTTATGATATACAGACTTGTGTTTGTTGAGCGATTTATATACGTAATCCGGCATATATCGTTGATAAGCCCCTTCCCATCCGTAATAAAGCGTGTGACGATCAGCGATCTCATGCTTTAACAAGAATCTTGCTCCCAACTCGTTCATACGCGAAGCATGTTCGTTTTTCATCGCCTGTTTCGACTCAGTAGACTCTTGTTTGTTCTTATAATAGTTGAAGTTGCTCAGTCCGGTGTAATAAGCGTGGCCTGATAAGGACAGACCTTGTTTGATCCGTGCCTGATGACGAAGCGACGTAGTGAGCGTTTTCCAGCCGTAGCCGAATTTCTCCCAATATTTCTCTTCCGAATACTTTTTATGCTCCCTATTGATCCCTCCCATATCATCGTAACCGTAATAAAAGAGCCACGACAATCGATGGTTGTCGTTGAGTTTCCAGGTAAGCTTACCATTCAGGTCGGCAAAAGAAACCGTCGGATAGCCTGCCTGACGCTCATTGATTACCGACATCAAACCGTTAAACAGCAAATCGAGAAAAGAACGCCGGCCCGCAATCAGATAACTCAATCGATCTTTGACGATAGGGCCTTCGGAGGCTACCGTACCGGCAAGAAGTCCCAACGATACCGAATGCCGGTACTTTCCGAAGTCTCCTTCTTTCGCATCGACCGAAACGACCCCCGACAACTTATCACCATAATGTGCCGGAATACCTCCCTTATAGATGTCCGCCGTACGGATGGCATCCGCATTGAAGATGGAAAAGAGGCCGAACGTATGATTCTGATTATAGATCGGCACATCGTCTGTCAGGTAGAGCGTCTGATCGTTCGTCCCTCCGCGAATATTCAGTTGGGAAGAGCCCTCCATACCCGCCGAGACACCGGGTAGGAATTGCAGCGTCTTGATCACGTCGCGCTCACCGAGAAACAGCGGAGATACTTTCAAGAGATTCGTATTGATTCGCATATTGCCTAATCCGCGACTGTCGATGTTCCTGCTTCGAGCTTCCACGACCACCTCATCGAGCAATATTTGCCTTCTGATTTCTGATGCAGCCGTACTGTCGGCCGGAACGGAGGGCTCCTGTGCCGAGACAGCCCCTGCCACTAAACCGGACAGAAAAAACAAACCGACTCTTTTCATGGCCATATCCTTTCTCTTTCAGGTAACTGAAATACGTAATTTTCTTCGTTTATGCCCGCGAATATACCGAGTCCCTGTTGCACATTGCCGGATACGGGCTGAGGCTTGTAAAAAACCGATGAAATATCATCCTCCGTAATGATCATCGTTTTTTGTTCATACAGCGTTTTATTATATCGGTCGTATTCGGGAGTCGCCGTGATCAACTTGACCCGTATTTTGTCCGGTTCAGGCCTTCGGACGGTATCCCTTCCGCTCGACGCATAGACCGGAGCAAAAACAAGCTCGGTCAGAGACGCCAGATTCTTATGCTTGATTCGCAAAAAACCGATGTGATACATCGCGCCGACTTGTTCGTTGATCATCCTCGTACCGACCTGCCTGTTCACCATGTCGATCAATCCGTTATTCGCATATAGATCGGGATATTGATCGACGACCGTATCCTGCCGTTGCCGGTAGGCGGTGATCCAAAGATTTTCGTTTTCGCACCGGGCGATATCGAAAGAGGTCAAGCGAATAAGATTCCGGTAGCCGTCGGGTGAATAGGCAGCCGTACAGCGGATTGAAGACGGCACACGGGTGCGCGCCCGAGCTTCCGGCAGACCGGAATAAGTCACTTCGATCGAATAGGTCGCCCCTGCCTGCGGATGCTTGGGCAACAGCAACACGGAGTCCGTACAGACACCATCGAACAGCACCGCGTCGTTTTCTTTTAAAACGATATGCGCTCCCGTCAAGGCGTGTATGGCATACCCCTTCTCCGAATGGGTTAATTTGTGCAGTCTCACCCGGATCGAGTCCGACGGATTCAGATAGCTGTTCACAATGATACGCTCCGCCTCCGTCACCGACGACGGCGGTATATCGTAGTTGACGGAACAAGCGCTCACAAACAGGCCAAGCAGACCAAGAAAAAGATACTCTCTCATTATATGTATTTGATGCGATGAATCGGTGGGATAATTTAGAACGGAATCCATACGGACACCTGCCAGTCACGGAATCTTCCGGAAGCAAAGTCTTTCGTCTCGACCACATTCATCAAACCATGTTTATAACTGATCCCCAACTCCATGAATTTGAAGTTATACGCAATCTTCCCGACGAACGGCACATCGAGCGGACGCTTCATATCATTCTTTTCGTAACTTACGAAATAATAGGTCGGTTCCACGCCCAACCCCACACTCAATCCTTTGTAAACAGGATAATTGACCGTACCTCCCAATGAAGCGAAGAAAGCATAGGCAGATGATGACAGGATATAGATTCCACCGACCTGCGGGTTGTCGGACGGTTGCGGCTTTAGAATCGGGCGATACAGGTAATCCCATGATTTTACTCCGACGGAAGCATCCAGATCGACAAATGCCTTACACGAAGTAAACGGATGCAAACGAAAACGATAACCTACGAATCCGTTCAGTTTGTAATCGACGTCTCTAAGGGTCATATTCTCATATCTTGCCTTGATACCGCCGTAACTGAAACTTCCCGAGCCGCCTCCCACCAACAAGCCGGTCTGCATCTGCGCCCCAACAGGCACGGATAAAAAGAAGAAAAAGAGGGAGGCAAGCGTTGTTTTTACTTTTATCATAACCAGAATTTAAATAGATGCTATTGATATATGAAACGCTTGAGCTTCTTGTGTTCCTAATTTGGAAAACAGACACACAGCCCGCATACAAATATAAAATCATCACATATCCCAACACTTCTCTATGTGTTTTTCTCACATTTAGGAGATTGATTAGAAAAACTTTTTTTATTTCCCGCATCCAATAGAAAATTGTTATTTTCAGCAAGGCGAGAAAATTACACCTTGTTAACAATTTCACACGATATTAAAGAAGAAGAAGAAAATCAATCACTACAAAGGAGGAACTTAATCGATTCCTGGAAGCGCTATGAGCCTGTATAAGATTGAATTTACTCAAATTGCAGTAAAAACCGTATCGAAATACAAGAAATCTAATCCTGTGCAATACAAGAAACTCATCAAGCTGTTTGATGAGCTGATGGAGCATCCGAAGATGAATTAAACCCGGATTCCGCCCCCTTCGGGCCAATGCCCGTTGTTTTTTGCAGCATATCGAACCACGCTGAAAAGGCCGCCGCATCATGTTTGAACGAATTAAGAACCGTGAAAAGCCTCCCGCATGTTGTTTTAACGTTCCAAGCGTTGTGAAAAAGCTCCCGCACTTTGTTTTAACATTCCAAGTGTTGTGAAAAGCCTCCCGCATTTTGTTTTAACGTTCCGAGAGCTGTGAAAGGCGTTCCCGTTTTTTGTTCTTTTAACGGTTTGAGTGTTCTGAAAAGCTCCCGCATGTTGTTTTAACGTTCGGGCGATTGCCCGAAGCGTTCCCGTTTTTTGTTCTTTTAACGGTTCGAGGTGAAGCGGCTCGACAAAATCGGGGTTATCGCAAAAGACGCACATTTTTCAATTGGAAGAGGGTGTGCCCCAACATTGCGTTTTGACACACCCTCTTTTCGTTACGTTTCGAAGAAGCACGCTTCTTTCCGTGCTCAATGCTTCTTGATGAGTTTCATATCGACCAGGTGGGCGGCTTTTGCCGGCGAATACACGGAATTCTTCGTCGTATTGCGAAGAACAAAGGCTCCGGGTTTAACCGGTTGGCCTTGCTTGTCTTTCCATTGTTCGTCGGTCGTACCGTCGGCCACCAGGGTGAACTCGATGTTTCGTTTGTCTTTGTTCCACCGGCTGATCACGCCGAACTTGGTGTTCGGCCAGAACCCGTTTCCTCCGTAACCACCCTGCCACGCGGCGAGCCAGATTTCATCGCCGGTGGTGGTAAGCCGTTGAGACTTGATGGCAATGCCTGCCGTATCGACATAGAGCACGGTAAGGTTGAAATCGAGTCCTTTGAGCGTGTACGTTTTGTTTTTGGCTTTCTGCACCAGCGAGACATCGAGCTTGAGGACGACACTGTCCTTGGCTGTCCGGTATTCCATCGTATAATCGCCTAAAGCCCATTCGTAGGCAAAATAAGGGGCTACCTGACGAAGCGTCACCGTCGTTTCGTAATACTGTCCGGCTTTGATTTTCACCTTGCTCGAACGTGTGTCGTCGTACAGTCCCAATGCTTTAGCGGTAAAGACGAGCGAGTCGCCGACGATTCGATACGAAAGCCAGGAGGCATCGACTCCCGATATTTCGTAGGGCTGGTCGGTTTTCCACAGAAAGCCTTTGCTTCCTCCCGTTCTGGGGAAATCGTACGAAGTAACTTCCGTAATCGAGATAATGCCCATCTGCGTGACCGGCACTTTTTCGGTATGACCGTCTTTCGTCATCGTCACGACGGTAGTACGACTTTCATAACTCTCGTTGGCTTGTGCGGTAAGGTTAACGTTTCGTCCTTGTACACTTACTTGAAGCCAAGCATCTGCGGCCTGTGCCTGTATACCTTCGCTGCTTAATTCGATCGTACCGTTTCCACCGTTGTAATCGAAATTCGCCGTTGTCTTCGTCACTTTAAATGGCGGCTCTTCCATGGCCGACTCGTTATCGGAACACGCTCCCCATCCGATCGCGAGCGGTATCCATATATATAACCATAATCTGTATCGTTTCATCTGTTTATTCCTCCTGTTTTTTTCTGGTCAGTTTCGGTTTCATGTAGCGGGCGTCTCCGAATCCGGTGTATACACTACCCGGATTGGTCGAGCTGTTCCAAATAATAAATGCGTTGGGATGTACCTGCTTTCCACCGGCGAACCATTCGAAGTCATTTTCTACGAATGTCAGTTCGAAAGGGTCATGCTTGCCGTTCCATAAGGTGAGCAATCCCATATCGCCGCTTGCATTCAGATAGCTTCCCACTTCCCATATCGCCAGGCTTACGTTGGGGTTCGACCGCAGCTGCTGAGGTTTCAGTTCAAGTGCTCCCCATTTAGTGTTATACGTCAGTCGGACGTTGAAGGGTAGTCCGGTCATCAGGATTCTTCCATTGGCACTTTGTGAGATTTTTACATCGACTGTCTTGGGTACCGTCACATTGCCGCCGGGCAGATAACTGAATACGTAATCGCCCAGCAATTGATCGAGCCTTAAGCCAAACGGTTTGGCCACGAGCGGAAAACTGGCTTTTCCGTCGGAACCGGTGAAGACGCGTGCCTGCGCATCCCAATGAAGCGTTTCTACCGTCACGCCGTTCAGCGTAACAGGCTGGTAGAGTTTCGCTCCTTTATCGGTAAACATGAACGAGAGCTTTGCTTGAGCTTTTCCCTGTGTGAGCAGGAAATGCTGCGGATGGAGCATATCCACCTGAACAGGCTGCCCGCCAAACGTGCCGTTAGGGATGCTCGTAGCGGGTATCATCACGTAAGAGTCACGCATGCTCCGGGCTTTCCGCAGATAGTCGACAGCCGGTTCCGTAAGCGGATACATACGGATTATCGAACCATGCTTCTTACCATACATCCGTATTTCGGTATCGCTGCCCGACACCAGCATAAATTCATAATCACCCAGCATGCCTTTTCCCACTCCTCCGCCATGCCCCAAATCGACATCCGAGAAATAGTGAAACAAATCGTTGTATGTATCGAAATTGAGGGTAGGCCCTACGTCTTTGCGAAGGGAATAAAGTCCGTTCGATGTAGTGCTTACATCGTCCGACAAGACGGAGCGGAACGTAGCGTAACCGTCTTTCGAAAACGTTACGGTCAGGGCGTATCCGCCATACAACTGATTGCTCCCCCCGGGATAATACTCCATGATCCAACCGTGTCGGGGCTTTAAAAGCAGTTCACGGTATTTGATAATCTCGCTTTCGATGCGTTCCGATGCCGATTGGTCGAAAAAGTCTTCCACCTCCTGTTTGCATGAGGTCCATCCAACAAGCCCCGTCAGAAATAATAGCCATACGATTTTTTTCATATCGTTTTATTCGTTATCGTTATTAAGTTGTAAGATATTGATCAGATTCGCGTCGTGTACATGACAGCGATGAGGGTGCGCTTCGATATTTTTCAGCGCGTCGTTCCATTGCAAACGTAATTCGTTTTGCAGCTGCTGTAAAGCCGCATGGCCGATTGCCGGCGTATGCTGAGAAATCAGCGGTATCCACGACGGCTCCAGCAGACTCATCTGCTTCACCTCGTTCATTCGTCGGCGTACGACCTGCTTCAATACATCCATATCGATTTTCCAGACGGTCTTCATGTACTGCTTCATGATGGACACCTTCCGGTTCAGTTTAGCCCGTCCTTCGGGACCGGCGGCCTCGAAAACGGCGTTCCATTGATCGTCGGTAAACGTTACATAACAGCAAGTCAGCTCCGTAATATCTTCTACCGCCGAATGTCCGGCATACGATGTAATGAATCCGAGCGTAGCATAGTCTTTGATTGCCTTGCGGTTGTTCCATCCCGAAGGGCGGTAATCCGAAGCGCTGATCAGGTTGTATTCCTGCGGGTAGTGAATATCTTGCTGTAAGATATGCGTGAACTCGTGGTGCATCGTTTTGAAGAAATAACGGTTCATATCCGCTACATTCGTCGGATTGAGCCAGTTCACCATGTAAAGCGTAATCTTCAGCCCGCCTTCGGCTGTACCGAGGGTAATCGTTCCTTCTTCGTTCCACGATGCCGAGCCGAGCACGAGCAGGATACCAGGCGCGTGTTTACGCATAAAATCAATACCGGCTACTTCGACATACGCTTCCAACCAGACATGCTGAATGATTTTAGCCAACTGCATGCTCTTTTTCAGTTCGGCAGGTGTCAGGTTTTTGGAGTAGTCCAGTTCAATATCGTCGATCCGGTATTTGTAATCGATATTGTAGGCATCCACATAATTTTTTTGCAGCCATTGGTCGAATTCGTTTTTTGCTTCGCTCGTAGTATGGAAAATACTGTTGGAAGTATCAGGCCCGTCTTCGCTGCACGATGACAGTATCCCTGCCGTCAGAAGGCCTCCGAGCAACATCCATATTATTTTGTTCATCATCTTGTTTTTATTTGAATTGTTATTGATTCGATTCGTTATCTCGGATTAGGAGGCAATCCGGCCGATAAGACCGCCTTCGGTATTTGTATGACACGCCGCAGGTCATCGTGAGCCAATGTCATCGGTGTGCCCTCGTCGACGTTGTGAATGACTTCGATGCCATAGCGGCGAATATCCAACCAACGCAATCCGCTATACATCGTTTCGATGCGGCGCGCGTGCAACACCCCCTGCAACATGCGTTCCTGCGTACCGGCTTCGATGGCAAAGACTGCATGAAACGGTTTGACCATCACGAGCCACGGGCTTAATTCGCCCTTGGCCAGAGCCGCCTGCTCGGATGTAGCCCGTGCGTTGTAATAGGCAACGATCTGCTCTGCGGTAGCCGCTTTCCCTCCTTTCCTCACATACCAGTACGACAAATCCTGTGCCGCAGCGTCATAGTTTTTCAGCATGATGTTGGCTTCGGCACGGCACATCAGCGTTTCGTCGACAGTAAAAGCCATCTGTACTACATGCGGCTGTCCCGTTCGCGCGGTCTGGTTGGTGATCTCGAAAATTTCATTGTACTTGGGCTGATACGCGATCGGACTTCCCGATCCACTCCACAGGTAACCCATATCCGGCAATGCGTTGTTCCCCCACGGGCCCGATGAGCGGTAGGTGAGTAACGAAGTGATCGGGGTAGAAACGCCGTAACGCTGACTTCTGTAGGTCCTTCCCCACCGTGACCGCAAGGCCACGAGCATGATGTTGGCCGGTTCATCTTTGCTGATAAAGCGGTCGCGCCATTCGGAGATGGAGGTCAACGACTGGTAGTATCTCAGATTACGCAAATTGGCCGAAGGATCGGTTTCGATCGTCATGTCGGCATACCGGAGCGCCAGATCGTATTTGCCGTAGAATAAATAAAAACGCGTAGCAAAAGCCGATGCGGCCTTTTTGTTGAAATGGTAGTGCGGTACTTTATACGCGTGGTCGTTGATAAGCGGATAACCGGCTTCGATGTCGGCAGCCAGTTTCTCATAAACCGTCTGAACGGTTCCGCGTTCGTAGGTTGTTCCGACAACTGTTTCCGGCTTTTCCACGTAGGGAATACCCAAGTCGTTTCCGGCGGACGAAGCGTTGTAAGGCTGACAGAACGTGTTGACTAAGAGAAAATGTGCATAGGCACGACAGAGCAACGCCTCGCCTTTGAACGGAAGGTTCTCGCTGCTTTCGCCAATCTTCTCAATCGCTTCCAATGCCTGATTGGCGGCGGCAATGGCCGAATAGCAACTGTTCCACAGCATTTCGGGGCCGTCCCAACTCGTGTCGCTGATATCGTCCCAATGATAATTTTCGACGAGGGTCTGATCCGGTGTGCCGTATTGCTTTCCGTTATCCATTGCATTGTCGGTACGGTGCTCGTAGATCATCATCGGATCGACGGTCGGATAGGCCGATACGAGCAATTCGCCGACTTTGGCATTAGTGTTTATTTCGGTCCTTTTGTCGGGCATTTCGTCGAGAAACGTGTCGCAGGCAGCCAACCATAAAAGCGCTGCAAAAGAAATGCCGGTGCGATAGATTATTTTCTTTATCATATCAATCAATTGTTTAATGGGTAATTAAAATCCTAAACGAAGCGTACACGTGAACTGCTTCGGTACGGGGGCCGAAACACCACCTGAACGGAAAAACTCGGGATCCTGCCCGTTGAGCTTCTTATCGGCATAGATCAGAAACAGATTGGTGCCCTGCATTTTGATGGATGCCGATTTCAACAGTTGGCCAGCAAGCAGTTTGCCGGGTAGCGTATACATCAGCGAGATTTCTTTCATCCGGACAAAACCGCCGTCGGCAATACGGGCGGATGAATAATTATAGGCATTGTAGCCCTTGTTCAGATTCGAGTACAGTTGGTGTTCGCGGCGGGAAGAGATAACCGGTACATCGGTATGTTTTTCATCGCCCGGAACCACCCATCGATTCTTGAAATCTTTCGGAGTAGCGTCTAAATCATTGTATCGTGAACTGAATATCGGGTCAAGACGTACGACATTGCCGGCCGAATAGGTGACAAACACGTTCAGACTCCAGTTCTTATATGTAAACGTATTGCCTAAACTTCCATGGAAGATCGGGTCCGTGGGGCCTTCGTACTTGAGGAACTTCAGATGTTCGCGTTCCTGAAAATCGATCGAGCCGTAATTGCTTTTGTCTATTTTTATTGTCTTGCCTTCTTCGTCCGTGATTTCGAACGTGGGAAGTCCGTGCTCGTCCAATCCGGTGAATGGAATGGAGAAAAGCCCGCGATGCGGATAGCCCGGCTGCGTAAACCCGTTGCCCGAAATCAGGGAGAACAAGAAACTGCGCGTCTTCAGATCGGTCACTTCGGTTTTATTCATCCCGAAAATAAAGTCGGTCGTCCATTGAAAATCGCGACGTTGTATGTTGCGCGTGGAGATGGTGAACTCGAAACCGTGCGATTTCATGGCGGCCACGTTCCCCATGCGGGTTACCTGCCCGCCGGCACCTTGGGTCGTGATATAACCGATCAAATCGAAATTGTTGCGGCGATACCAGTCGGCCGACACATTGATGCGGTTGTTCAGGAACCCCATATCCACACCCAGGTTCAGTTCATGTTTTTTCTCATACGTAAGGGCTGAGTTCTCGAGGTCGTAAAGACGCAGACCGGACTCCGTTACTCCGGCCGACGGCCGCCATGGGTTATAACTTCCGATAACGACGCGCGAGTTCGTGACCCATGACGGGCCGGCGTCGGCCGTCAGACTGTACGAGGCTTTCATCGTCAAGTGCGAAAGGACCGGCTCCGTTTGTTTGAAAAAGTCCTCCTCATGTACATTCCATGCACCGGCAAGGTTCCATGTAGGCAACCAGCGTGCCGAACGAGCTTTTCCCAGCCGATTCGTACCTTCGTAACGCAGCGTGCCGGTCAACGTATATTTCCCCTTATACGAGTAGGTCGCTGTCGTAAAAAAGGCGACTTGACGGTTGATGCGGTTGTCCAGTCCGTAATAGTTCGTGTTGCGTTCGCGCATAGACTTGAATGCCAGATAATCGAAGAACGGAAGCTCGCCATTCTCATACTGCATGCCCCAACCGTCGAACCAGTCGCTGGTGCGTGACTGCGAATTGATTTCCATCCCTGCGTAGGTGTTGAGGATATGAATATCACGAAATACATGATTATAAGTAGCGGCCAGGCGAAAGTCGTAACTGAGCATCTTATACTCTGTTTTGTTGTAAAAACCGCCGACGGGGAGAATCGTGTTGGGAAGGGTGTTCGGCCGATCGGGGTCTTTATACAGCCAGTCGTTGGATTGAATAATCGTTGCATCGTCCATAGCCCGGTATGCCAATGCCTGATTGGAAAGGTCACGTACTTTGTGTGCTTGTGAAACAGACGAATATTTCAGCGCACCGAGCACGCTCAATTGCAATCCGGACTGGTGTTTCCATTTCAGTTCACCCTGAAATTTCAGATTGACGATATCCAGCGAAAGCGTATTGTTCTCCAGCTCGTTGAAGATATTGAAGGGAGCATAGTTGCGTTTATAATACGTTTTGGAATCGAGCGTACGCGACGTGTTCAATGAATAAGAATACGGATTGATGTCGAACGAACGTGACACTTGCCCCGTCACGGCGTCGTTGCTTTGGCCGAGTGTGCCGGGAGCTTCCTGCTTACGGTATGACGCATTGGCGATCGAAGTGAATGAAAACTGCCTCGACAAGTTGTACGTGTTATTGAGATTGGCCGTATAGCGTTGCACTTCGTTGGCTTTCATCCAGCCCGGATCGTTCATCAAGCTGAGGGATATGTACGACTGTGATTTCTCAGTGCCGGTCGACATGCTGATCGAATGATTCATCATGATCGAGTGGCTGAATAATTCATCGAACCAGTCCGTGTTGCGAAACTCCGCTTCGCGCAGATAAGCAGCACGCGCTTCGGGTGTGTTCGCCAGCCCGAACTGCTGCGTCAACGGGTTGTAGTGATGGGTCAGTTCATACATTTTGCCGTATACGCCGCTGTTGGCCGCACGGTAGATCGTCGCGTAATTGAGCCAACCTTTCTGCTGCAACTCTTGGTAGATCCCCATTTGATCCTGCGAATTCATAATATTGAACGTGTTGTACATCGGTTTAAGGCGTGTCGTGAACTCGCCGGTATAGGCGAAACTGCTTGAGCCCGCACGACCTTTTTTCGTCGTGATGACGATAACGCCCGCCATCGCTTTGGCACCATAAATCGATGTGGCCGAACCGTCTTTCAATATCTGAAAACTCTCGATATCGTCGGGGTTCAGACCGGCAATGGCCGAACTGATCAGGGTAATGGCATTACCCGACGACAAATCATCGGCACCCAGATCGACAATGTTCTCCTGTATGATGCCATCGACCACCCACAACGGCTTGGAACTTCCGTAAATGGACGTCGCTCCACGTACGCGTATCTTAGGTGCCGTACCGAACGTTCCCGATACGTTTTGCACCGATACACCGGCCGAACGGCCTTCGAGACCGCGACTGATATCGGCCATACCGTCTAATTTGACCTTGTCGGCCGATAGCTTATCGGTCGCTCCCGTAAAAAGACGTTTGTCGGTAGCCACCATTCCTGTTACTACCACTTCCTCGAGTTGCTGACTCTCTGATCTGAGTACAATCCGCATGTCAGGAGTTGCACTTACCTCTTGTGTGACCATACCGATATAGGATATGATTAAAGTAGCCCCTTCCGGTACCGAAAGCGTAAACTTCCCGTCCGGATCGGTCGCCGTACCATATCCTTTATTACTTTTCAATTGAATGCTCGCACCCGGAACCGGCTCGCCATTCTCGTCGACGACTATACCTTTAACGGACACTTGAGCCATCATCATCCCTATTCCCAACAGAAAGAGGGATAAAAACAGGATTAACTTTCGTTTCATACGTTCAAATTTTCAATATTGCTTATTAAATGGTTCATATTGTTTTTTTCATTGTTCTTTGTGATTCCTGTACCAATTCCGGTATGCGTTTTCTACGAAATGCCGGAACGTATCGACTGTTTTTTCCTCGTGAGACGAGTGCGCGTCTTACATAAACACGTTTATTAAATATTGTTGTACGGAAAAGGCTGATCCTAATGCTCACGGTGGAAGGATTACTCTCGACAGAAAATGTATGTAGGCCGGGATTGTTTCGAGTGAACTCCTTCATCGTATTCGTAATAATGTTTTTAACTTCTTCCATCGATACTTGTGTTCTGGCTTTGATCGTTTCTTTATTTTTTTTAAATCATGCACAAATATACAAATAAATATTATAAGCAAATTTATTTTATCAAAAAATACTATTATTTATCGATTGGGTATTTACTTCTAAAAATGGCTTGGAAAGAAAGAACTCAAACACAAAATATCCATAAAACAATCACAATCAACACAAAAGAAATTATACAAAAATTATTCAAATGATTTTTTCAGGCTTATTTCTTCAAGAAGCCTTGTAAATATAGATCAAATATAAATAAAATAGTACTTTTGCTTTAAAAAAAGCACGATAATGTTCATTTATCACATTACATAAACTATATATGAAGGATTTATCAAATTTCAGAGAAGAATATAATCAAGGCGAATTGTGGGAAGCCCAGATGCATGATAACCCTTTACAACAATTTTCGAGTTGGATGCAAGAAGCGATTGCAAGCGAGATTCCCGAACCAAATGCAATGATTTTAGCGACGGCTTTGCGCGATGGAAGCCCCTCGGCACGAATTGTTTTACTGAAAGAAGTCACATCAAACGGATTTGTATTTTTCACCAATTACGAGAGCAGAAAAGGAAAAGAAATAGCAGATAATCCTCATGTCGCTTTGGTATTCCCGTGGCACCCCATGGAAAGGCAGGTGAGGGTAGAAGGAAGAGTCGAAAAGATTCCGGCAGAAGAGTCCGATGCGTATTTCAACTCCCGTCCCGAAACGAGCAAGCTGGGGGCGTGGACTTCCCCTCAAAGCAAAGTCTTACATTCGCGCGATGAACTGGATCATATACAACAAGAAAACGAACGCAAGTTCTTCGGCAAGCCGATTCATCGTCCGCCTTACTGGGGAGGCCACCTCATTATTCCTCACCTTATTGAGTTTTGGCAAGGGCGTCCGAACCGTCTCCACGATCGGATTTTGTATCTCAAATCCGGAGAAAATTGGGAAATCCGTCGTCTGGCACCTTAAGATTCACAAAGCAGCATATTTGAGGAATTTGAGGAACAAGAGGAACAAAAAGACTTCGTGCTCGTACGCTCGCTCTCTGAAAATAACATAGCCATATTCGATAAGTTTTTGCTCTTAAAAAAACATAAAAAACAGTCTACTCCCGTCACATTTACACCTCTTTTGCATCATGCTTATGAAACCGTATCTCAATGGATTGTGTTAAATATTCTAATTCGCTTGCTTGGAATACGGAAAAAACTGTATGTTTGTCTTCAGAGAAAAAACGTTTTATTTCGGACAAAGACAGGCGAACATTAAACTTTAACGGTAGAATCAGGTCTAACAATAAAAATAAACGAGAAGCAATATAAATTTAAATAGAGGAGAAACGAAAATGAAAACAATGAAATTAACTTCCATCATGGTGATGCTTACGTTAGCATTCGGTGCAATGGCGCAGGAAGAGTTTTACGATGATGTGTATTTCTCTTCCGGAAAGACGAAGAAAAAGGAGAAGACGAGTCGTCAGAACATGTCTTCGGCCTATGGTTCTTCCGATTCAAGAGCTACCGCGAGGCAGACTTCGATCACAGAGATGGACGTGGATGCATATAATCGCCGATACAACGAAAGGGCAGATGATGCATACGAGATGGCAGACGACACGGTCACGATTCAAGAGCGTCGTTCAGATAACGAATATTCGGAACGGATCGTTCGTTACCATTCGCCCAGCAAAATCACCATTGCCGGCGCAGACAATGTGGAATTGAATCTGAGTGACGGCTATTATTCCTACGGATACGACACCGACTATTCCGACGGTGAGTCAAACGTGAGTATCAACATCAACATCGGCAACGGATGGGACAGCTGGTATTCGTGGTATGATCCGTGGACCTACTACTCGCCTTATTCGTGGCGATGGAGACGTCCTTATTGGGGCTGGAGCTTCGGATGGGGATGGGGCGGTTTTTATGCCGGCTGGTACGATCCGTGGTATGATCCGTGGTACGGTGGTTACTATGGAGGCTGCTGGAGCTGCTATCACTACCGTTATTATCCGTATTACAGAGACAGCTATTACAGCTGGGGGCCGAGCTATGGGCATGGTCGGATGACAGGAGGCAGCAACCGCTCGACGAGCTATCGCACTTCTTCATCCTCACGCGAAGGGATCGCATCCTCCCGTTATTCATCGTACGGAGAAAGATATTCTTCCGGACGAAGTTCATCCATGCGCAGCAGCGATGCTTCGGGCCGAAATTCAAGTTCGATGGGACATTCAAGCCGTTCGGGGCGTGCGGATGATGCGTATGTAGGAAGCAGTCGTTCGGGCAGTTATGGCAGCAGCCGTTCGTCGGGTAGCAGCCGCTCCGGCTATGAACCGTATTCGGGCAGCTCAAACCGTAGCAGCAGCATGCGTACGACACGTACGGCACGCGGTTCCGACTCTTATTCAGGCGACAGAGGCTCCAGCAGTATGCGCGGCAACTCCGGCGGCAGCTACTCGGGAAGCAGTCGTTCCGGCAGCTTCGGTAGCAGTCGTTCGTCAGGTGGAAGTTATTCGGGAGGTAGCAGTCGTTCGAGCAGTTATAGCGGCGGCAGCAGTACCCGTTCGAGCGGAAGCTACAGCAGCGGTAGTAGTTTTGGCGGAAGCAGCAGTCGCTCGAGTGGCGGAAGCTATGGCGGTGGCGGCAGCAGCAGTAACCGTTCGGGTTCGAGCGGTGGCCGCCGATAAAACAACGCTTTGCAGAAAAAAAGAAAAAATAAGATAACACGGAATTAAATTAAGGGTGCATTTTGCACCCTTAATCGATTTACTTAGAACAGACAAATAAAATTTATGAAGGCTAAAGGATTGTATATAGGCATATTGTTTTTAAGCAGCGGATGGCTGTTTGCACAGAGCGAGATGGACGCCTATCGCTCTTCACAGACAGAGTTGAACGGAACAGCACGGTCGATGAGTATGGGGGGAGCGTTCGGGGCATTAGGCGGAGATATGTCTGCCATGTCTCATAATCCCGCCGGACTGAGTGTATATCGCAGTTCGGAAGTACAGACCACCTTGAATCTGTCGATGGCCAATATGTCGTCGGACTGGACAGGAGTCAACCGATCAGAAAACCGTACACGATTGAATTTTGATAATTTATCGTATGTCGGATATTTTCCCACAGGATACGACACGGGGATTAAAGGTTGGAATTTCGGGATTTCGTACAACCGAATGAAGAATTTCTACCGTACTTATCAGGCAGTCGGCAATCCGAAATATTCATTGGCCGACTATACGGCTGCCATCGCAACAAATGCATTCGAGGATGGCGGGATTCCCGAAAGAGATTTGAACGTCGATAATCCCTATCAGAATTCAAGGTTAAAAGCTCACTGGTTGTCTATTCTGAGCTATAAGTCCGGTTTCTTCGGCACCAAGTATAAATGGAACGATGTGTATCATAACACTTTCGGAGAGCGTGACGGAAACGGTATCTGGAACCCTGCCTCGCCGAAAGAAGCGATGATGCATATCCGGGAAAGCGGCTGGATTAGCGAGTATAATTTTTCGGCGTCAGTCAATATTTCCGATCATGTTTTTTTAGGAGCTACGCTGGGACTTTCCGATATCAACTATCGATCGCATTCAAAGCATGATGAGGACTTTGGTGGAGGCGATTATTTATATATGGAAAACGCTTTGGAAACGAACGGAACGGGTTATTCGCTCAACGCAGGCGTTCTCATTCGTCCGATACAGGCTTTTCGCTTCGGTATCGCATACAATTCGCCCAAGTGGTATAAAATGACGGATTTTGCTTTTGCCCGAGGCGAGAGTCGTATTAAGGCTGATACAGAGAAGCCTAAAATGGATGCGAAAACTCCTAGCGGAACATTTCATTATTCGTTTCGTTCACCTGATCGCTGGATTTTCAGCATGGCTGGGATTATCGGCACATCGGCGCTTATCAGTGTGGATTATGAATTGACGAATTACAAAGGGATGCGTTTGGGAGATGAAAATGCGACGGAATACGATAAAAATACTACTACGAAAGTAAAACGGGATTTCAAGATGGGCCAGACGCTTAAAGTCGGTGCAGAATACAGGGTTACGCCTCAATTTGCGATACGTGGTGGCTATGTATGGCAACCGTCTCCCATGCAAGAAACATTAACGCTGGGTAAGCAGGAAGTCTTTACGGCCGGTACCGTAACCCATTATACGACGGCAGGACAGACGCATTATTATACGGCAGGGCTGGGCTACCGTTTCACTCCGAACTTCTACATGGATTTGGCCTGCATCTACCGGACTCAGAAAGAAGAGCTCTACCCGTTTTCCAGTGTTTTTATCGAAGACGCCAAACATCACATCAAACCGGTTCATGCAGAGCCGGCCAAAGTGACAGCGAACACGACACGGATAGCCTTAACGCTCGGTTATAAGTTTTAATAATAAGGAATTTGTCTGAAGAAGACTGTTTCGTCCTTAAGATTCCCCGTTTTGTACAAAAAACACAAAACGGGGAATCTTTTTAAGATGAAAATTTGGTCACTTCTGTAATTCTTCTTTTCTTTGTTGCGTAAAAAATAAAAAAGTATCATTTAAAATTCAAATTGCCTATTGCATAGACATTACTCTGAAACCAATATTTAGGACGTAATGAAAAATTTAAAATCGATGGCCGACGAAAAGTTGGTCGTGATGTATGCAACAGGAAATAATGCAGCATTCGATGTTTTGTTGAACCGTTACAAGAGTAACATACACGCCTATATCTATTATATTGTGCGTGATCGTGACTTGACGGAAGATATTTTTCAGGAGACATTTGTAAAAGTGATCATGACGATCAAACAGGGACGTTATACGGAAAACGGCAAGTTTAAAGCCTGGATCACACGCATCGCGCACAACCTGATTATTGACCATTTCCGTCAGGAACGGAACGAGAACACGATTTCGAACGACGAGGTGGAAGTAGATTTGTTCAACGACATGCGTTTGTGCGAAGGCACGGTCGAAGATCATCTGGTACAGGCTCAGATATTCTCCGATGTCAAGAAAATGGTGGAGTATTTACCTGACAATCAGCGCGAGGTACTGGAGATGCGTTATTATCAGAATATGAGCTTCAAAGAGATTGCCGATCGTACGGGAGTAAGCATCAATACGGCATTGGGACGGATGCGTTACGCCATCCTGAACATGCGCCGGATGGCGCAAGAAAACCAGATTGAGCTTTCGATCGCATAGGCTTCCCGCCTCATCATAACGTTTGCAAAAAATAAACGGTCGGACAACAATATTTTCTCTCAGGCATCGTTCTTCTTGTAGTAATTTAAAACAAGAATGCCTATGAAAATGAGTACACCGTATGTTGCAAACGAGAATCAGAACATGAAGGTAAAGGGGATGAACGTTGAGACTCCCGCACCGCGCCGGGAGACATTAGACTGGATACGTCAGTTTGCACGGGTCTATGCCTATGAACCAAAATTAGGAACAGACAAATTAGGTTCGTTTATGATGAACTGAATGCCTTTATGACAGACTCTTTAAAAAAACTGTCGGCTTGTATTCCTCCATACCTGCCGACAGTTTTTTTGTTTGTCGTTACAGTTGCTCCCTTTTTGCTATCTTTGCAAGAAAATAACGAATATATCATGAGTCATAAGATTGCCCCCTCTTTATTGTCTGCCGATTTTCTGAACTTGCAGCGCGATATCGAAATGATTAACCGGAGCGAGGCGGACTGGCTTCATCTGGATGTGATGGACGGAGTGTTCGTGCCGAATATCTCGTTCGGTTTTTCCGTGTTGGATGCCTTGAAAGGAGCCTGTACCAAGCCGATGGATGTACATCTGATGATTGTGGAGCCGCAAAAGTTTATCCGCCAAGTGGCTGCGGCAGGAGCATACATGATGAATGTACATTACGAATCATGCACCCATCTGCACCGTACGATTCATGCGATTAAAGACGCAGGCATGAAAGCCGGTGTGACACTGAATCCGCATACGCCGGTCGGTTTGCTCGAAGATATCATTCAGGATGTGGACATGGTATTGCTCATGTCGGTCAATCCCGGTTATGCAGCCCAGTCGTTCATCAAACATTCGGTGCTTAAAGTAGCCAAGCTCAAACAGATGATCACGGCGCGAGGCCTGTCTACGCTCATCGAAGTCGACGGCGGGGTGAATAGGGAAACGGCTCGGCCTTTACTGGACGCCGGCGCCGACGTGCTCGTAGCAGGTAGTTACGTCTTCAAATCTTCAGATCCGATTGAGACCATCCGGGAATTGAAGGCATTGTAGTCTTTTACTCCATACATCCCGTTTTTATGATAGAAGAAATACAAAGGCGACCTTTAGTAAGGCCGCTTTTCTTTTGGATAACTGGGATATTGGCGGAGATTTGTTTTCCGCTCGAATGCTGGTCGTTCGTTTTATTGCTGCCGGTTATTCTCGTGGTATCTCTTTCTTTTTTTGCCAAACGAAAAAATGCCGAATATTTATACGACTCGCGTTGGATAGGAGGCGCACTGATTGCTTGCCTGTTTGTTTTTCTGGCCATTCAGACAACCGCTTTAGCCGAGCGTCGGTTATCAGAACCTCCGCATACCTCCCGATTGCAAGAGGAAGCACAGAAAATACAGCTTCGAGTTGTTGAGAAATTAAACCGGCTGCAACTGTCGAACAGCGAGAAAGCCGTATTGGCAACCATTACGGTCAACTACCGGCGAACGATGACACGCGAGATACGAAGTCGATTTTCAATTACGGGTGTTGCCCATTTACTTTCGGTCAGCGGGTTTCATGTTGCGATCGTATGCGGGTTTTTAGCCGTGTGCTTTTCCTTTTTTCCCAAACAAGCTTTTTTTCGGTGGCTCCGGTATGTACTGATGATGGCCTTGATGTGGGCATTTGCGGCGATATCGGGACTTTCTCCTCCGGCGGTACGTGCTACGCTGATGCTAAGTATCTTCATAACCGGACAGGTCTTTGAACGCACCCCGGACAAATATAACACCCTGGCAGCCGCCGCATTGCTGATGTTGATTTACAATCCGTTTTATCTGTTCGATGTCGGTTTTCAGCTGAGCTTCACAGCCGTTTTCTTCATTCTGTATATGCAACCTCCTTTATACCGCCTGCTTGAAATCCGAAACCCATTGATAGCCGTTCCTTGGGGAATATTGACGGTTACCGTTGCGGCTCAAATCGGCACCTTTCCGCTTTGTTGCTATTACTTCGGGCAAAGCTCGACCGTTTTCCTGTTTACCAACTTGTTTCTGTCGCTCATCGCCACCTTGCTGATCCCTTTATGTCTGATCTGGATTCTGCTCCCGGTTTCCGTTCCCGGAGCAACCGTGCTGCAAACATGGGTCGAACAGCTGACGCAGGGTATGATGTGGCTGGTGAACCGTTTCAGTCAGGTACCGGGAGCTACGTTATCGCTACGTTTTGACGGGATTACGCTGATCGGGATATATGGTATCATGCTTCTGGCGATATACTATTTCCGTTCGAAAAATAACCGTTTCTTGTTTACAGCCCTGTTTCTTCTTCTTTTTCTGTTGTGTCGGCAGATCGTATGGGGGTAAAAATTCCGGCTTACCCTCTTTCATGAATCACCGCACTTTTGCATTGTTTTCTTCAAAAAAAGAAATCCCGGAAACACACTGCATTTCCGGGACTTTTTCGTTAGAAAACGTTTGCTCATCACCAAGATAAACGCTTTCTTTTCTTAGCCTAAATACGTTTTCAGCAACCTGCTGCGCGTTCCCTGCCGTAACCTCCTAATTGCCTTCTCCTTGATCTGGCGTACACGTTCGCGGGTCAACCCGAATTTATCGCCGATCTCTTCTAATGTTACCTCCTGGCATCCGATACCGAAAAACATCTTAATGATGTCACTTTCCCGTTCGGTCAGCGTAGCAAGCGCCCTGTCGATTTCTCTCGACAGCGATTCGTTCATCAACGTTCCATCCGCATTCGGAGCATCATCGTTCACCAGCACATCCAAAAGGCTGTTGTCTTCGCCCTCGACAAACGGAGCATCCACCGAGATATGACGTCCAGACACTTTGAGCGTATCCGAAATCTTATCCACGGGAATATCCAACTCTTGAGCGAGCTCTTCGGGCGATGGTTTCCGTTCGTTCTCCTGCTCGAACCGTGAAAAGGCTTTGCCGATTTTATTCAGCGAGCCTACCTGATTGAGCGGCAAACGCACAATACGTGACTGCTCGGCCAATGCTTGCAAAATAGACTGACGAATCCACCATACGGCATACGAGATGAATTTGAATCCTCTCGTCTCGTCAAACTTTTCTGCGGCTTTGATCAGTCCCAAATTGCCTTCGTTGATCAAATCGGGCAAACTAAGCCCCTGATTTTGATATTGCTTGGCAACAGACACCACAAAACGCAAATTAGCCCGAGTCAACTTTTCCAACGCCCTCCGATCACCTTTCCGGATGGCTTGCGCCAACTCTACTTCTTCCTCGACTGTGATCAGATCTTCTCGACCAATCTCTTGAAGATACTTATCCAGCGAAGCGCTTTCGCGATTGGTAATGGATTTTGTAATTTTTAACTGTCTCATTCAATGAATAGTTGAAAAACATGGGGGTGCAAAGATAATACTTTTTCGCACACGAACTGCCAGCCCCCATGTTTTTATCATTTTATAACGCTATAACAATTTCACTGACCGATTGGTTTATTCCGAGAAATTGATGGCGTAGAGCTGTGTTCGTCCGTTCGGGTAAAATCCTCTGATAAACAACCCCTGATCATCAGACGCTCCTTTCTGTATCTTCTCCACAATCCGGAACAAATCTTCAGGAGTCGAAATCTTCTGATCGTTCACGACCATGATAATAAACCCTTTCCGGATACCGGCTTCCTGTACTTTGCCTTTGCTGATGCCGTTGACTTCGATTCCGTAGCTTACGCCGTATTCTTTCTTCTGCGCGTCGCTCAGTTCGCGGAAAGCAGCCCCCAACATTTCAGCCACATCTCCGTTCTTCTTCACGACTTCCGTCCCCCCCTGCGGGTTACGCAGTTCAACCAGTATATTCTTGATCGTTCCGTAGCGATTCACTTCAAGTTTCACTTTATCGCCCGGGCGATATTTGCTGATTTGCTCCTGCAAAGCATTGTTCGAACGGATGCGAACGCCATTGACCGAAGTGATCACGTCGCCCACTTCGACACCGGCTTCCTTCGCCGAACTGCGCTGCGCAAACTCCGCGACGTAAGCTCCTTCCAATTCCTTCACCTTCTTGTCGTTCTGACTTGCGGCCTGGGCATTTTGTATCACAACACCAAGAATAGCGCGCTGTACGGTGCCATACTGCTTCAGATCGGCTACCACCTTGCCGGCGATGCTAATCGGCACAGCAAAGGAATATCCGGCGAAATTACCTGTCTCCGAATAAATAGCCGTATTGATACCGATTAATTCGCCTTTCGTATTGACTAATGCGCCTCCACTGTTTCCGGCATTAACCGCCGCATCTGTCTGAATAAATGACTCGATTTTGTTCAGGTTGGTATTACCCGACATGATACCGCGTCCTTTAGCGCTGACGATACCAGCTGTCACGGTCGAGGTCAGATTGAACGGGTTGCCCACAGCCAAAACCCATTCGCCCACCTTAAGTTGCTCCGAGTCGCCGAAAGACAAGGTCTTTAAATCTTTCGCTTCGATTTTGATGAGTGCAATGTCAGTGTTCGGGTCTGTACCGATTACCTTGGCCGGAAATTTCCGGTTATCGTTTAGTGTTACTTCCAGTTCGTCCGCATTTTCAATTACGTGATTATTCGTCACGATATATCCGTCGGTCGAGATAATGACTCCCGATCCTGAACCGGAACGCGGGCGCGGTGTACGTTCCTGAAAGCCGCGTCCGTTTCCAAAAAAGAACTCGAAAGGATCGAAATATTCGCCGCGACCGGACGATCGCTCCCTGACAGTCGATCGGATATGCACCACGGCATGAACGGCCATATCGGCGGCATACGTGAAGTCCGTATTTTCTGCCGCGCTGGCATGATAACCTGTCAGTCGAAGCGGCTGCTTGAATGTTCCTTCACTGTCATAGCCCAATGCCACCTGCACTTTTTCATTGTGCTTCATCATGTAGGTTACTGCACCAATGGCTGTTACAAAGCTTACCACAGCCACAAAAACAACTACCAATACTTTTTTCCACATTGTTTTCATCTTCCTGATATTTTATTTGAAATTTTAAATTTAACACTTTTCTGCAACAAAGAAAACTCAAAAACGATGCAATTATTCCTTTTCGAGGTGATTTTTTAACACTTTTAACGGCTACATTCGGCACTTAACCGCGTTTAACGATCAGAAGAGGGCTTTCGCTTCATTTTAACACTTCACACCGGTCATTTTGACAGGGAGAAAAACAAGAGACTGCGCCATTTCTTGAAGGGGTGCAGTCTCTTGAAATATACGTATTCCGGTGCCTTATTTTTTCTTCAGCATCAACGTCCGGAAGGCATCGTTTTCCCAAAGCAATATCAGCGTACGGAACGCTTGGTATTCGGCGGGTTCGATGACCGGTTTCAGCAACTCGATTTCACGACTTATCGTCAGACGGTTATCTTCGCGCTGCATGATCAGGCTGACGTTACCGACGGCATTGCTGATTTCTTTCCGGAAGGGTTTTGTTTCCACATCCCAACCGTCGACCGTCAGCGTGTAGTGGCATGACTCTTTGATTCGGCAAGGCAGCTCCATCGGTTGCGTGCGTGTGCTTCCCAGTCGTAGCCGCCATGTATCGATTCCTTTATCGGTAGCCGGCAAAGTATATAATGTATAGCCGGAATTCGTTCGAAGGGGGTCCTGCCGGCTAAAGTCAGGCGTAGCCGTCGCGTCTTCGCTGTTTTTCAAGTTGCCGCTCACATTAGCCATCGTATCATTCAGTGCAATATTGACTTGATAGTCTAAGGTCATCTGTTTTTCGTCCAGCTGAATCAATCCCACGCCATTCTCACCGGTTTGCCAAAATTGGTCGCGTGTAGCACGCAACGCCGGATCGGGTGCATCTTTCCGCAAGGGAGAGAGATAGCGATCACCGGATTTCACTCGCACATCTGAAATGGCATGGACTGCTATCGGCATGGCGTAAGCCGGGAAGCTCATCATGATCTGAGCATCAAGACCTGCAGCCAGCAACATGGAAGCCAGCAGGGTCGCCTTTTCTGCCGGTGAACCGTAGGCCGATTGCAAAACTTCTGCAGGCGGACGAATCTTGGCCGACAGGAGGATCGGCAGTCGGGAGGTAGCGATCTCATCGACCACGTAACGTAGGATTTCCGAACGCTTCTCATCGGTCGTCTGCTTGCCTGCCAACAAGGTAGAAACAAGCGAGGCACACGCTTCCGGATCGACTTTCATGGCCGAAAGCCACGCCACGCCGTTTTCTCCTTCCGCATTCGAAGCAAAAAGCATAGGCGATGCCTTTCCGGCCGTGTATGATTCCATCGGGAAGGCCGGAATATGTTGGAAATGCCATGCATACGTGGTCATGCCATTGTGCTGACGAACGACCGGCTCACCTTTTAACGCATTCAGGCCATAGGTAAGCGTCTCCTCCTCCGGCAGCGTGATCTCTACCTGATAATCCTTCACGGGCGAGTGTTCCTGTAACTGTTCGGCCACATCGAGAAAAGGATAGAAACCAACACTCGTCGTAATCGTATAATCGAGATAGATCGTGGCTCCGATTTCCAGCCCCGTATGGGTAACGACCATTTCCCGCAAGTGATTGTATGCCGGAGCATCGGCCGCGAAAGACGGCAACACTTCGTTAAAGGCATTGTCAGGCGTGCGGATCACCGTCCCGTCGGCCTGCTTCGTATAAGACTCGTTAATTTTCAGGGTCTGAAATTCCGGGTTATACACGATAAATGTTTCGCCGTATAAATTATTAAAAGCGAAATGCGTGTTCAATTTCAACTCTTTCCGGTACCGGAAGGTCATACTTCCGTCTCTGCCCCACGTATATTGTTTGACGATTTTATCGAAAACCGCTTCTGGCTGCGCCGTGACTGTCAGGACAGCAAGTAGGCCGATGATCAGTAGATTGTATTTTTTCATCTTACGGTGTATTTACATTTTATTTCTTTTCAAAAATCAACCATTCGTCGGCCATGTCCTTATGCGCTTTTACAGCGGTGCGGAAACCGTTCCAGTCTGCCGCGTCATATACGCGCTTGCGCAACGTCAGCTGATGGCTGATGTTCACCTTGTTGTTTTGCTGACTCAGCGAACCGTTGAAGTCGGCAACCTCGCTTGCCAGCTTCTGCTCCTTTGCTTCGCCGCGCAGAGTATATCCGGCCGGTACGGTCATCGTCTCTTTCAGCTCGACCAGACGCGAACAGGCGTCCTTGAACGCATAACGACGTTCTTCCCGATCCGTATCGATACGCAGGTACGTGCGTGTGCCCTGATATAATCGTCCGCAGATGGGGCGGAGCATCAGCACCCCGTCGCCCGTAAGCGCGTAATCGGGGATTTCGAATTTCATCGTGATACGTATCGGTCCGGCCATATAGTCCTTCGGATTGGTGCCGTAATCTACGCTCACCATACGAGCTTGCGGCGACACTTGCAGCAGCTCGTTCTCCATCGCTTGTTGCCAGTTGGTCATAAAACCTCTCGTGAAAGGACGGCGCACGCTACCGTCAGATTGTCCTTCGGCAGTCACCGTAAATTCGCCGCGCAACGTTCCATGGGCATCGAGCGAAGTACGCGCCGAAAGCTTGAAGTAATGATTTTCGGGAGGCGATACCGGCGTTTCCAGCAAGCCCGATCCTTCGGGTATGCCCGGCAGGTAATGCTGCTGTTGTTCGGCACTTGACCAGAGCTCGCGCAGGAAAGGCACCCACGTCGGGTCGAGAGGAATGTATTGTCCGCTCGACAGTTTCACGACCGTCACACAATGATTGAAGTGGTCGGCAGGAATCGCTTCGATGCGTGACCCTGCCATTGTCATAGCCGGATAGGCCTCGAAGCCGGCCATTCGCAACATGGAAATCAGCAGGCCTGCCTTGTCTTTGCAGACGCCGCAACGGTCGGTAAAATTCATTTTCGTCGTATGCAGCGTATAGCCTTCGCCTTTCCCCATCGAAATGCCGGAATAGCGTATGTTGTCGGCCACCCAGTGAGTCAACGTGGCGATTTTTTCCATCTCGGTCTTTTTTCCGCGTAACAATTCGTCGACCTTCTTTTGAGCTTCGGGGTCGGGGGCAAAACTGTTGTAATCTTCGTTCACTTTATTAAACCAAAGCGATTTGTCTTTCCATTCGGGGGTAGAAGACATCATCAGTTTGGGCGCCACATCGAAGAGATCGACCATGTTCGGTTCTTTTACAAAAGGGTGTGCGTCGGCGACGGAGAAGCTCAATACCTTACGATCGCCGGAGAGCCGCACTGACGAGCGGCATTCGCCCTGATAAAACTCATACTGCACTTCTTTCGTGCGAGGCATGTCTACAGTGTAGATTTTCGAAACGGTCGGGACGTTTACCCAGAACGGTACGATGTCGTAGAACTGTCCGCGCATGGGCGGAACAAAGCGCTCCTCGTCGTCGGTTGCCAGCAGAGCATAGGTAAAACCTTTCTTGCTGATTTCGTAGTCGATGATATCGCCGGCGTCGAGCGCGCCGATTTCGAGCATAATCTGCCGTGCCCCCCAGTAGATGGCACGCGCCGGAGCCGCATAGTCACAAGCCTGACTCACATCAATGGTACGTTGCGACCCATCAGCCTTATATACCGTCGCACGGCTGAACTCGGCAAAGGCCGTCAACGGATCGTAATCGTATTTGATGACCCGGTATTTCAGCGCTCCCGCTTTGTTTTTCACTTGCACGACCTGACGAATCGTGAAGCTCCCCGACCCGTTGTCGGCTACGACAACTCCGATGCTGTCTAGTAAGGCGACCGCTTCATGTTTCTGCCCACCAGCCAGCCCGGCAGCCCGCTCTTTGAGAGGCAGCCAGCTTTGCGCCACAACCGGAAGACAGCATCCGGCCATCAGCGCGATAATCATTTTTCTCATCATCCTCATATTATTTTTGTATCGATCCTAAAATTGCATTGTAACAGTCTACACGACGGGGAAATAAAGATAAAAAAAGTATGCAGGGGATGTGCCTCAAACGCTCGTTTGTTTTTGACACATCCCCTACTACTCTGTTTATCGGAAAAGCAATATCGGAACAAAATGACCGAAATTCCATACTCCCATAACCGCAAGGCTGAAAAAGGAACTCGTTTTTACTTTACTTCACAAAGTCGGCAGCGGCAAGGTAGTCGTAGCTTTTCTTAACGTCTTCTTCGGGTGTGCCGTCGTAGCGTTCTATTTCGGCATACCAATCTTTAATGACGCCCGCGGCATAAGCCTGCTCGAACACGGCTTTATAATCTACCACATTTTGTGTACCAATCGCTGTTTCGTCTTTGATATGCAGCAATTGGATGCGTTTCGGATATTTCTTCATGTAGTCCACCGGATCGTATCCGCCTTTTTTCACCCAATACACGTCGAGCTCGAAGCAGACATGGTCGGCGCTGGTATGCTCCATAAGCAGGTCGTATACGGGCGTTTCATCGATCTTGCCTTTGAATTCGAAATCATGGTTGTGATAACCGAAGCGGATGCTCGAAGCAGCCGTTTTGAGTCCGATCTCACTGAAATAGTCGGCGTAGCGTTTGATCTGGTCGAGGGTCGCCTGTTCGCCTTTCAGCGGAGCCCACGGCATGATCATGTATTTGAATCCGGCGGCGTTGTGCGTGTCGACAGCTTTACTCCACCAAGCCATATCGGCTTCGTAGTCACCGCTCAATTCGCGTCCGAGGTGTGCGCTTGTCGCTTTCATCCCCAAATCGTCCACCATTTTCTTAAACTCGGCCGGCTCCAATCCGTAGATTTTTCCGTCGTTATACCCTGCTGTTTCCAGATTCTTGTAGCCCATCTTCGCGACGGTTTCAAGTGTTTTCTGAATTCCGGCATCTTTTACCATATCACGCAACGAATAGAGTTGCAGACCGACATACTTGGAAGACCCGGCAGCTGCGCCACCGCTGCAAGAAGTTAAAAGTTTCGGCATTACCATGCCACCTGCGAGCAATAAAGAAGCTCGTTTGATAAAATCACGTCTGTTTTGCATCACGAATTAAAATTTAAAGTTTGATGAATATTCTTTGCAAAAGTAACAGATAATTCCGATATGACGTAAAAAAATGTGCAAAAAAAGCCGTTTGTCGTTTAATTTTGCAACGTAAACGATTTGCGACCGATCAGATTGCCATCGGCAAAGATGTCGACACGATAAGTTCCGGGCGAGAGGTATTCGGCTACATCCCAATACATCGTTACGGGTAACTCCTCGCCTTCGTATTCGATCGTCTTCATCATGGAGTAGGAAATATGCTTGTTCTCGAAGGCAAATACGCCGGAGTTGGGTTTAGTCAGGATATCATCGTCCGGACGCATGATACGTACATAGATATTCTTCTCTCCCACCGGAGCCGTGATGTTTTTAGCCAGATGGAACGTAAGTACGAGTTGCGCGATTTTGTCGATCTTTTTGGCGTCCTTGCCGCGCGAAGTTACGGGGCGTATGTGTATGGCGGTGGCGTCCATGCGGCTGGCCAGCGTTACGCGTTCGGTAAGTTTCTCTTTTTCACGCGTCAGTTGCGCGGCCGCCGAGGTGGCTTGGCGATATTGCTGCGTCACCCGTTCGTTTTCGTTGCGCAGGCGTCCGTTTTCGGCATTCAGCGAATCGATTTGTATGACATAATTCCGCATGATTTTCCGGAGCGTCTCCAGTTCTTTTTTCAATTCCGTGATGCGTCGCGTATTCGTGGCCTTGACGGTGCGAAGCTCCTCCATCAGTCGTTGCACCTTCATCTGTTCGGTGGTCAACAGCGCTACGAGCGAATCGTTGCCTACGCTGAATTTATATCCTTCGTATTGAAGCGAGAGTTCGGCATATTCGTCAGAAAGTTCTTCTTTTTCGAGCGCGAACATTTCGGCCATGTCTGCCATCTGCTGCCGCTGGTGATAAATGACATAGCCCACGGCGATAAGTGCCAGCAGCACGATGACGATGGCCATGATCAAAAATGTTTTTTTCTTGATTTCTTTTTCTTCCGAATTCATACGTAAACAATCTATTCGGGGGACAAAGATAAGAAAGTTCGGCTATTAACCATTGGTCAATGACAATTTTTCTTACCTTTGCGACCTAAAATCAGCTTTAGACGATTATGTACGAAAAAATTATCATTCTGGATTTCGGTTCGCAGACGACGCAGCTTATCGGTCGTCGTATCAGAGAGCTTAACACGTATTGCGAAATCGTGCCTTATCATAAATTTCCGTCCGATGCTTCGGGCGTCAAAGGGGTGATTCTTTCCGGAAGCCCCTATTCGGTGAATAGTCCCGAGGCCTTCAAGGCCGACCTGAGCGCCATCCGTGGCCGGTATCCTGTGCTGGGTATCTGTTACGGAGCGCAGTTTCTCTCGGCCACAAGCGGAGGACGTGTCGAATCGGCCGACTCGCGCGAGTACGGTCGGGCGCACCTCTCGTTGCTCGACACGAACGACCCGCTGCTGAACGGAATCGCTACGGGAACGCAGGTCTGGATGTCGCACGGCGATACGATTACCCGCCTGCCGGAAACGTTCCGGGTGATTGCCAGTACGGACGATGTGGAAGCTGCCGCTTTTCACATCGAGGGCGAACAGACGTGGGGCGTACAGTTCCATCCAGAAGTATTTCATTCGACCGACGGCACGAAGCTGCTGGATAATTTTCTGAACATCTGCGGATGCAAAAAAGACTGGACACCGGCTTCGTTCATCGAATCGACCGTACAGGAGTTGAAAGACATGCTCGGCAACGATAAAGTGATTCTGGCCCTTTCGGGCGGCGTAGACTCGTCCGTAACAGCCGTACTGCTTCACAAAGCCATCGGAAAAAACCTGACGTGCATTTTCGTCGATCACGGGCTGCTTCGCAAAAACGAGTTCGAGACCGTATTGAAAGATTACGAACACTTGGGACTGAACGTGATCGGGGTCGATGCCAAAGAAAAGTTTTACAACGAACTCGCCGGTGTAAGCGATCCGGAAACGAAACGGAAGATTATCGGTAAAAATTTTATCGAGGTGTTCGATGAAGAAGCACATAAACTCGAAGGCATTCAATGGCTCGGTCAGGGAACGATTTATCCCGACGTGATCGAATCGCTCTCCATCACCGGAACGGTCATCAAGAGCCATCACAATGTGGGGGGGCTGCCCGAAAAGATGCGACTGAAACTCGTCGAGCCGCTGCGCCTGCTCTTTAAAGACGAGGTGCGCAGCGTCGGCGCCGAATTAGGTATGATGCCGCACCTGCTCAAACGCCATCCGTTCCCCGGCCCCGGCTTGGGCATACGCATCCTTGGAGATGTCACTCCGGAAAAAGTACACATCTTGCAAGAAGCCGACCACGTGTATATTTCCTTGCTGCGCGAATGGGGACTGTATGATAAGGTATGGCAAGCCGGCGCCATTCTGCTGCCGATACGGTCGGTCGGCGTGATGGGCGACGAACGCACCTACGAAAACACGATCGCCCTGCGCGCGGTAACCTCGACCGACGCCATGACGGCCGACTGGGCACAACTGCCCTACGAGTTTCTGGCCAAGGTGTCGAACGAAATCATCAACAAGGTGAAAGGCGTGAACCGAGTCGTTTATGACATCAGCTCGAAACCGCCCGCAACCATTGAGTGGGAGTAAAAATTACCATATCCGAGCAAAAAGGTTAGATGCCGAAGCAAAAAGGT
>NZ_JAUMYS010000099.1 GCF_030528505.1 Tannerella sp. | reverse complement strand
GCTGAAAGCCCGGATTATTTCAGCCCCATCCCGCAAGGGTGGGGTATCGACATCCAGACTTTGTTCGGAGGGCTGAAGGCCTGAATTAAATTCATTCTTATCTATTGCGGAATCTGGGTTAAAAAAACGTGCCATGCGGTTGCTTATCGATGTGTTTAAGTGGTTGAATTTTAAATGTGAAAACGGAGTGGATGTTCGCTATAGAAGGGTGAATAAAGCGGCGATTAGTATTTCTGATAAAAATCATTTACCTTTGCCATGCAGTTCTTCATAACTAATCGACCAAAGGATAATGAACGAAATTAAAAACATGAACCGTGCGGCAGATAACATCCGTATTCTTGCCGCTTCGATGGTAGAAAAAGCAAAGTCCGGACATCCCGGCGGTGCAATGGGCGGAGCCGATTTCGTAAATGTACTCTTCGCCGAGTTTCTCAATTACAATCCGGATCAACCGGATTACCCTTATCGTGACCGATTTTTCCTTGATCCCGGACATATGTCGCCCATGCTGTATGCCGTGCTCTCGTTGGCGGGGCTGATGCCTGCCGCAGAATTGGAAAATTTCCGCCAGTGGGGCAGTCAGACGCCCGGTCATCCCGAAGTAGATGTGCTTCATGGGATTGAGAATACGTCGGGCCCGCTCGGTCAAGGCCATGCCATGGCGCTCGGTGCGGCGATTGCCGAACGTTTCATGACGGCGCGCTTTGGTGAGTGGATGGCACACAAAACGTACGTTTATATTTCCGACGGCGGCATTCAGGAAGAAGTGTCGCAGGGCGTAGGACGGGTAGCCGGACATCTCGGACTGCATAACTTTATCATGTATTACGACGCAAACAATATCCAGCTCTCGACTAAAGTCGACGAGGTGACTTCCGAAGATATTGCCGCCAAATATCGGGCATGGAATTGGAATGTTCTCTCTATCGACGGATGCTCGGTCGAAGAAATCCGCGAAGCGTTGCAAGCGGCGAATGAGGAGAAGGAGCGTCCGACCCTGATTATCGGGCAGACGGTAATGGGTAAAGGAGCTGTCGATGCCAAGGGGCAAAGTTATGAAAACAAAGTGTCGACCCATGGGCAACCGCTTTCGGCCGCCGGGGCTGACATCGATGCGACGATCAGAAATCTTGGCGGCGACCCCAACAATCCATTCGTCCTCTTCCCCGAAGCGAAAAAAATATATGCCGATCGTAAGAAAGCGCTTCGCGCATGGTATCTGGCGCAGCAGAAGAACGAAGAAAAATTCCGCAAAGGCCATCCGGAATTATCGGCTAAATTAGACCTTTTCCTTAGCGGAAAGCTCGCGAAGATCAACTATTCATCGATTCAGATGAAAGAACATATTGCGACGCGTGCCGCATCATCTACAATGCTGGGGCTCTATGCACAGCAAGTTGAAAATATGGTTGTGGCATCGGCCGATCTGAGTAATTCGGACAAGACCGACGGTTTTCTGAAGCATACGCATGCTTTCCGGAAAGGAGATTTCTCCGGACAATTTTTGCAGATGGGAGTCAGTGAATTGACCATGGCCTGCATCATGAACGGCATGGCGCTGCATGGCGGCATCATTCCCGTTTGCGGTACGTTCTTTGTCTTCTCCGATTATATGAAGCCTGCCGTTCGGTTGGCGGCGTTGATGCGACTGCATGTCATTTATGTATGGACGCACGACTCGTTCCGTGTCGGCGAAGACGGACCGACTCATCAACCGGTTGAGCACGAAGCCCAACTGCGCCTATTGGAGCATCTGCACAATCACAAGGGCAAACGCTCGATGGTTGTTTTGCGTCCGGCCGATGCGGAAGAAACAATCTACGCGTGGAAGATCGCCCTCGAAGAAAATCGTCCGACCGCGCTCGTGCTCTCTCGTCAGGATATCGTCAATCTGCCTGCCGCAAGCGGTAATCGTCGTAAAGAAGCACGTCAGATTGTGAAAGGCGGATATATTGTCAGTGATTGTGAAGGCAGCCCCGACGTGGTGATGCTGGCCAGCGGATCGGAAGTCGCTACCCTTATCGAGGGAGCGGCTAAACTAACGAAAGCGGGTGTTAAAACGCGGGTTGTGTCGGTGCCGTCCGAAGGACTGTTTCGCGATCAGAAGGCCGATTACCAAGAGCATGTCCTACCCAAAGGAGTTAGACGATTCGGTCTTACTTCGGGATTGCCCGTTACATTGCAAGGGTTGGTTGGCGATAATGGAGTTATTCACGGGCTGCCCGAATTCGGTTACTCGGCGCCTTATAAGGTGCTCGACAAGAAACTGGGCTATACGGGCGAGAACGTGTGTCGGTTGGTGAAAAAAATGCTGAACAAGTAAAGTCGTAAGATGGAGACAAAGACGATCGGATTTGCGAGCGACCATGCGGGATTTATCCTTAAAAGCATGTTGTTGGATTACATGGAGGCTAAAGGATATACATGCCAAGACTTCGGCACTCATTCGGAAGAGAGTTGTGACTATCCCGATTTTGCGCATTTGCTGGCCAGAGCGGTCGAAGGGGCGCAGGTAGACCGCGGGATAGCACTCTGCGGGACGGGAAACGGGATTGCCATGGCGCTGAACAAACATCAGGGGATTCGCGCAGCCATTAGCTGGAACGAAGAGATGGCACGGCTCACGCGCGCACACAACGATGCCAATATTCTGGTGTTGCCGGCACGCTTCATTACGCCCGACGAAGCCAAAGCCATGGCCGATATCTTTTTCTCGACTTCATTCGACGGTGGACGCCATCAGCGGCGTATCGATAAAATTCCGGAGCCATTTTAAGATAAACATAATAGAACAAGAGGATTGTCGGCTGTATGCTTGAGTACAGTGTGTAAAAATGTTTCGTTTTTATGTAATCACCTCATCCCGAAATATAATTCGATGTAAAATAGCGCCTTTTTTTGTACAGATTTTTATAAAAAGTTGTACGTTGAGCTCGCCTTCCCCGGCAGATGTCAATGTTTTTTTTATAAAAAAACGTCCCAAAAATATTTTGTATTAAAAAAATCCTTTTATATTTGCAACGTTTAGTGCAACATGCAACTGGTTGTATGCAAAATGAAAATAAAGTGCACGATGCATATGTTAATGTGCGTGAGGTGTTTGGATGGACTTCGCGTACCTCAGTTCATGTATATGTGCTTCCGGAAAACGAAAAAACGTATGAATTCTATATTCCAATCTTTGTTAGAAGTGTTTAAACGTTGTGCACGGCTGCTCTCAGAGCTGTGCACGAAGGTAGCAGTACGTTCGTCTGTATGTAGCGAAATTTACATACGGGAGAAAATAAATTTACATACGAGAGAAAATTTATTTGCGTACGCATCCAATCAGATTTTCATACGAGAGAAAGTATGTATGTAAAAACAGCAAAAACAAACCTCAATATTATTAATCCTGTAAAAGTTAAGAAAAAGAATTATTGTGATGTATTAAGTATGAAGAAAAGAAACTTCTTAAAAACAAAAAGATTATGAAGAAAAGATTAACATTTTTATGGCTGTCCTGCATAGCAATCCTGATGGCAGGCAGCGGAACCATGTGGGGGCAGGCCTATAAGAACGGCTACGTCTCCGTCAACGGGAAAGTGGATTTCCGAAGAGGAGATGCTAATGCCCCCGGTAGTAAAGGCTATATTACGAATGCCGACAATGTAAACAATGAGTTCGGAGCTGGCGAATCGGCCGTAATCGGAGGTGGCGGCGTATTGGCTGTTCCCAATACGAATCCGCTTCACACCGTGCAAAATGTGTATGGAACCTTACTCGTAGGCTCTCAATATTCACAAAATGTGGTGATGAATATTTTTGACAATGGCGGAGGTGCTGCCGGTCAGATCATCAATGTCCATTTCAAGGATTATCAACAAACGGCCTGGCCTGTCAATTGGACTGCCAAAGAAGCGACAGACCGAATGTATTTTCCTCTTCTGAAGTATGATGCAACGAAAGATGTAGGAAATTTAAGTCTATTTACTGGTGGCACAGGGAGTACTGCACCTCCTGTTCCTGCCGGATCCGAAATGTTGGGCTTCGCAGATGCATTAAGTGGTAATTATTACGGTAGTGTTTTTGCTGCTGTAAAGATTGCTCCCGATGCTGCCGTATTCCCGATTCATAACCATGTAAGTGGTTGGGATAAGACAAATTTTCGGATCAATCTTGCTGGTATGGGGGATAATATTTATACCTCGACGGTTGATCTGCTTACCGGAAATGACGACGGCAAGCAATTATGGCAAACAATACCGGGCCCTCAGTCAAATTATGCCAATTATGCAGCCCTTGCCGGTGTTACCGGAAGTTCATATATACGGCCTACTACCGTAATGGTTTCGGGAGTCAACTCATTCGGCGAGTTGCGTATGTCCGACATCGGTTGGTGGTGGATGTCGAAAGAAGGTACATTAGGAGCTCCACAAAATATGGAGGCCAATTTCAATGCTTCAGGATGTATTCATTTTAGCGGAAAAGTTTATTATCAGAGACAGGATGCAACCTTTGAGAATAAAGGAATGTTTCAGCTTCCCGATGCTTATGTCGACGGAGCAATCCGTTTCTTGAACAATTCGCGTACCTGTGTGGCCGGAAATGCTACAAATGCTACGACTCAAGGAAAGAGCAAGGCTTATCTGGTATTTCCGAAAGAAGAACATTTTGCTCTTCGTGTAGGTGGGGACTTCGGAGCATTCCCGATGTATGTAGAAGACAGAACGGTTGCCGCGGAGGATAAAACCGGGTGGTATTCGAAAGCCGGCGCACCGGCTTACCCGACAGCTATTACTGCGGATATCTTCCTGATGCCAGGTACTACGCCATGGGCAGCCGACTGGAAAGCATCACACACATACCCGCAAGACAACGGAATCAGTGCACATCTTGGTCCCAACAAACAGGTCACAGCTGGTATCTGGGGAGTTAACGGTACGTATGCAGGAACGAACGCGAATATTCATACAAGCAAAACGGCAGCAGGTGCCGATGATAACGATGGTGTGATCGAGGTCGGAGAGGCAACAAAAGGAACATACAACAAATTCTTTGTGTACTCCGGTGGTACCTTTAAAAATTACGGTGGCTGTGTGAACATCTCGCAAGCGATCGATATGAGAGGAGCTGCTCCTACTTTCAAAATGGATAAGGATCAACCGTTGAATATTCTAAACGATGGAGGAAACGATCAGAATGACTACCAAAATGCATCTATCTTATTGGGCGGTGCAGGATTAGTCAGCTTAAACGCAGCTACTTCAGCGCCGACAGGCAAGGGAGCTTTACATGTACAGGCGAAAGGCAAAATATCGACTGGCGATTTAAATAATCCGATCGGTTATGGTAGCTTGACGATAAACGCAGCACAGAATAATAATGCGGCGTTTATTTCGGAATTATCATTCATTGAAATGGGTGATTTAATTTATCAAGGTGGTGCTGGTGCTGGTGCAGGGTATGAAAGTAACCTGACCGTATGGGCACGTGGCGACGCTGATCACCAGAACAACAAATTTGGGGATGTTCGTTTAGGCAAAGTAGAAATTACATCGCCTCAGGCTGATGCAAATAACACGTGGAATGATCCATTGAAAAATTATGTGCCGATAAATAATACGAATCTGATTCGTGATCTGTATTGCAAGACGGATTTATTAGGTAGCAGCCCGGCTGCTTATGATGCGTTGGATGCGAAATTACAGACACGCATTCAGTCTCAAAATGACGGCGTAACAATTAATGGAGAGTTCGATTATAACGGGCAAGACGGTTCATTACTCGTACAGGGAGCGGGCAATGTTGTGATGCAGAAAGACGTAACTCTTCAATTAGGAGGTAAAGGGGATGTGGCTATCCAATCCAAATCAAGTATCGTCGATATTCGAAGCAAATTTGCTTATACAACTAATCAACCTCAAAACGACGTGTTTATCGATGGAGAGCAAGGAGCTTGGCTTCACCATGGAGCAATAGATATGACTACTGCTACCGGATCGAACGTGACCGTTCAATCAAACCAAGGGGATGTGTGGTTCAGAAAAAAAACGTTGCCTACTCCAGTTGATTTTCAAGTGGATTTTGGTGGAGGAAATACAGCATCGCTTGATCTTTGGGCAGGACAAGATATTAAATTCGACATTCCTTTTACCTCAACGGAAAATGCCGACAAGATTATTTCGAACCTCTATGCCGGACGAGATATTCTATCGGCTATCGATGCACACTTGACATTTAACAGTACAGCTGATATCGGATCAAAATTGACAATGATCGGACGGCGTAACGTAACGCTCAGTGGTAAACTTACCGCTAACTATACGGGCAATACACAAACGCAGACAATCGCCGTACAAGCTATGGGCGGAAACATTACAACTAACGACGAGGTGAATGTAAAGACAGAGACTGATAACTATGTACTCTTCTCGGCCGAAATGATTGACTGTGGTGTACAGAATGGAGGTAATGCAGGGTATGCGGGTTGTGATCCGGGTAATCGTAATAGTAAAGACGGTAATATCTGGTTTAATGACTCTGTGGTTATTAATCGCCTTAATACGGGGCATGGAACGACCGATTTTCTGGCAGTAAACAATTTGCGTACAGCTTCGGTCAAAGTGATGAGTAAAGCTGACGAAGATACGGTCAATGTTATTTCTTACAAAGGCAACATTTGGTTGGGTTATAGTGCAGGCAAATCTGCATTCGACGTCAATCGATTCCTTTACAGACCTGAAGGTGCTGCTGGAGAACTGCTTATCAAGGCTGGATTTGATGATGTGAACAATAAGAATCATGACGGAGGTGCCAATATTTCATTTACACAGATTGATGCGGATATGAAAGTCGGTTCTACCCATAATATGACGATTCAAATCCCGTTCTCAAACGAGTATTTATGTGGTGATGACTGTGACGATCTATTACATGCACGCAAAGGTGAGTCCATGATGCGCTACGAACATGCGGGTATTATCGGTGGCGTAGGTCGCTGTGGTGTGGACAAAGATATTGCGAAATACAGTGATGTTACCGATGGAACTGCAGTAATGCAGGCTCCTGCTACCTCTTTAATTTATCGCGGCAATAACGGCAATTTGACGGTCGATGCCGGTACTCGCGGTAACATTATTATGAATA
>NZ_JAUMYS010000012.1 GCF_030528505.1 Tannerella sp. | reverse complement strand
AAATTCGTCTTCCGTTTCACCTCAGAGATGTAATGGCCGGATCGGGAAGAGCCCCGGAATGTTCTACGCGCTATCGAGGGGGATCGAAAACAGAGCCTTACACAGGGTTTGCCGTAGTCTGGGCATTCATCACCAAATACGTCATGTAGGCCAGAAAGCAGAGCACCATGACGATGCCTTCCCAACGCGTGATCTTCTGCTTCTTGAAGAACCTTCCGAAGATGAGCAACAACACGCAGGAACCGAGCATCACGGCGTAGTCGAGAAACGTAATGCCTTGCACGCGCAGTGGGTAAATCGAGGAACTGACACCCAGCACCAGAAAGATATTGAACAGGTTCGAGCCGACCACGTTGCCGATTGCCATTTGTGGATTCTTCTTCCATGCCGCTACGACCGAGGTCGCTAATTCCGGTAAGGAGGTTCCTCCGGCCACCAGCGTCAGCCCGATGACCGATTCGCTTACCCCCAAGCTGCGCGCAATCTGCGAAGAGCCGTCTACAAAGAACTGTCCGCCGTAAATCAACCCGGCCAATCCGGCTACGATAAACAGGGCGGATTTCCAGATCGGCATATCCTTTACCGTTTCCGTCTCGTCTCCTTCCGCATGATTGCGGGCAATCGCAAACGTATAGCCGAAAAATATCAGAAAGAAACCGAGCAGAATCACACCGTCCGAACGGCTGAGAATATTTTCGGTCCCGCCGTCGATTAAAATATCATTGGCCGATACCAGCAACACGACTGATGCTAAAATACATAAGGGAACCTCCTTCGTAATGGTGCTTTTAAGCACTCCCAACGGAACGATCGCCGCCGTGCATCCTACAATCAGAAGTGTGTTAAATATGTTGCTGCCCACCACATTGCCCATGGCCAGATCGGGGCTGCCTTTCAGGGCGGAGACAATGCTTACGGCCAGCTCCGGCGCCGACGTGCCGAAGGCTACAATCGTCAGACCAATTACTAAATTCGAAATACGGAACCGCTTCGCTACGGCTGCAGCGCCATCGGTCAACGCATTGGCGCCGACTAAAATTAAAACCAAACCGGCAACAACCATCCCTGCTGCCCATATATCAGTATTTATCATATTCTTAATTCTTATTCTTCTGTTTTCTTCTCTGCTTTGTTCAACGCGTCGATCATCGAAACTAAAGCCGCACGCACCCCTCGAAGCCTGTCCGATATTTCCAAAATGCGAACCGTCGTTTCTTTATTCTCCTTCAGCTTGCGACGTGCACCGGATAGCGTCATGCCGCGTTCTTTGAGTAAATGATAAATCAGCCGAATCTGTTCGATGTCTTCCTGACGATAGAAGCGTGTTCCTTTCTTCGTTTTTCGGGGCGAAATTTCGTCGAACTCCTTCTCCCAAAATCGCAGGGTCGACTCATTCACCCCAAACTGTTGCGCTACTTCTCCGATCGAGAAATATAACTTTTCGACTTTGTCTTGTTTCAGAGCCATGAAAGAGTTTTAATCCATTACCTGACCGTGATTTTCCGATATCTGAAGCATCTGGTCATACTCTTCGGGAGTTAAATCCTGGAAGTAATATTTGGCGGGGTTATCGGGTTTATTATTTACCAAAACCTCATAGTGCAGGTGAGGCCCGGTCGATTTGCCCGTACTTCCTACCGTCCCGATCGTCTCGCCGCGGGTCACTTTCTGGCCGACGCGCACGAAGTATTTGTCCATGTGAGCGTATAGCGTTTTATAGCCGTAGCCGTGATCGATCATCACACAATTGCCGTAACCCTGTCGCCAGCCCACGAACGAAACCTGACCGTTGCCGGTAGCATAAATATCCGTTCCGACAGGCGCGGAAAAGTCCATGCCCGAATGAAAGCGGAGCGTTCGGTAAATCGGGTCGATACGCATGCCGTATCCCGAAGCCGTTCGTTTGAGATCCTTATTCGATACGGGTTGAATAGCCGGAACGCAGCGACTGCGCTCCTCCAGATTTTTACCCATGGCGATCAACTCTTCCAACGAATTGGATTCAATATAGAGTTGCTTTTTCAGCATATCCAGCTTCTTCGTCGTTTCAATCACGAGTTCGGAGTTCGAAAGACTCGTCAGATATTCATACCGGTTTGTCCCACCGAACCCCGATTTACGAACGGATTCGGGAATGGAATGAGCCTGAAAAATCGCACGGTACAAATTCTCGTCCCGCTGCTGGATGTCGTCCAGCACCTTCAACGCCTCGGCGAGTTGCAGATCGAGTACCTCATATTGTGTTTGCAGCAGTTTGTTCTCTTTCTTCAACAAAGACTCCATAGGCGATGAAAAGGTATTGATGAAGATAAAAAAGACGATGGCTCCGAAGAAAAGGCCGACACTCAGATGCCGGATAACGACAAAGAAACGTTGTTTGGCCGTAGGATATACGCGCTCATAATTCAACGTGTCCGGATTATATAAATAGTATATTTTCTTCGACTTAAACAGTCCCATTCGTAAAGTCTTCCTTTGAATTAGGTTGCAAATATAAGATTTTACTCTAATTTTGCAAAATATTTGAAAGGTTTTAACAAGCATCCCTATTCTATTAATATGCTAACAGCAAAGGAAATTCGCGAATCGTTTCTGTCTTTTTTTGCGTCAAAAGGACACCATATCGTACCCTCAGCTCCCATGGTCATCAAGGACGACCCGACCCTGATGTTTACCAATGCCGGGATGAATCAATTCAAAGACATTATCCTCGGTAATGTGCCGATTAAATATCCACGTGTGGCGGATTCGCAAAAATGTTTGCGCGTCAGCGGAAAACATAACGATTTGGAAGAGGTGGGACACGACACGTACCACCATACCATGTTCGAGATGCTCGGCAACTGGTCGTTCGGCGACTATTTCAAAAAAGAAAGCATCGGTTGGGCGTGGGAGTTTCTGGTAGATTGTCTGCACCTCAATCCGGAACAACTCTATGTGACGATTTTCGAGGGCAGTCCGTCCGAAAATATCGATCGTGACAATGAAGCGGCACAATACTGGGAACAGTTTTTGGCTCACGATCATATCTTGGAAGGCAACAAACATGATAACTTCTGGGAAATGGGCGATACGGGCCCGTGTGGTCCCTGCTCCGAAATTCATGTCGATCTACGTCCCGAGGCCGAACGACAGGCCGTGCCCGGGGCTACGCTCGTCAACCAAGACCATCCGCTCGTCATCGAGATATGGAACCTCGTATTCATGCAATATAACCGCAAAGCCGACGGCTCGCTCGAACCGCTCCCGAACCATGTGATCGACACGGGCATGGGCTTTGAGCGGCTTTGTATGGCCTTGCAGGGAAAGACCTCGAACTACGATACCGACGTCTTCCAGCCCATCATCCGTGCCATTGCCGAGATGACGTCGACACCTTATGGTACCGATAAGCAAAAAGACATTGCGATGCGCGTCATCGCCGACCATATCCGCACCATCGCCTTCTCGATTACCGACGGACAGTTGCCTTCGAATGCCAAGGCCGGCTATGTTATCCGTCGTATCCTGCGTCGCGCCGTGCGTTACGGATATACGTTCCTCGACCGACGTGAAGCGTTTATGTACAAGCTCCTTCCGGCACTGATCGACACGATGGGGACGGCATACCCCGAACTGGTTGCGCAGCAGGAGCTGATCAGTAAAGTGATGTGCGAAGAAGAAAATGCCTTTCTGCGTACGCTTGAAACCGGCATCAGACTGCTCGATAAAAAGATAGAAGAAGCAAAAGCGGCCGGACAGCACATGCTCGACGGCGCCAATGCGTTCGTGCTTTATGATACGTACGGCTTCCCGCTCGACCTTACCGAGCTGATCCTGCGCGAACATCGGATGACCGTCGATATCGAGGCTTTTGATGCGCAGATGCAGAAGCAAAAAGAACGCGCGCGCAATGCCGCGACGATCGAAACGGGCGACTGGGTCGTACTCCGCGATGGTGAAACCGAATTTGTGGGTTATGATCATTTTGAGTGCGATGCGGAGATTTTGCGTTACCGGAAAGTCAAGCAAAAAAATAAAGAACTGTATCAGATCGTACTCGACAAAACCCCCTTCTATGCCGAGATGGGAGGGCAGGTAGGCGACTGCGGCTGGCTGATCGCTCCGGATGGCGAGAAGACGGAGATCATCGACACCAAGCGCGAAAATAACTTACCCGTTCACCTGACCCGGAAGATGCCGAACGAAGTGTCCGGTACGTTCACCGCTCAAATTAACAAGGAGATGCGCCTCCGCTGCGAATGTAATCACTCGGCTACGCACTTGCTGCACGAAGCGTTGCGCGAAGTGCTGGGTACGCACGTCGAACAGAAAGGTTCGTATGTGTCGCCCGAATCGTTGCGTTTCGACTTCTCCCACTTCCAGAAACTCACGGACGAGGAAATCCGCAAGGTAGAAATGGCGGTCAACCGGAAGATACGCGAAGACTTCGCGCTCGAAGAACATCGTAATATCCCGATTGCGGAAGCCAAAGCGATGGGAGCAATGGCGCTCTTCGGCGAGAAATATGGCGACGAAGTGCGCGTAGTCCGCTACGGCTCGTCTGTCGAACTGTGTGGCGGTACGCATATCCCGAAGACCGGGATGATCGGCTCTATGTATATCGTGAACGAGAGTTCGATTGCGGCCGGAATACGCCGTATCGAGGCTGTAACAGCCGAGAGTGCCGAGAAGCAGTTCTATCTTGCGCAGGATGCCATCCGCGAGTTGCGTGCCATGTTCAACAATGTGCCGAACCTTGCCATGACGATTCGCAAATCGATCGAGGAAAACAGCGAACTGAAGAAGCAGCTGGGCGAATATATCAAAGAAAAGGCCTCGTCGATTAAACAAAGGATTTTGTCGCACGCGAAGGAACAAAATGGGGTGAAACTACTTGTTTTTAGTGGTGAAGGGAATTTGAATGTTTTTAAGGATATTGCCTTTCAGATCAAAGGAGAAAGCCAGAAGGACGAACGCATCTGCTTCATTGCCGGTATTGATGATCACGATAAATGCGGACTGATTGTCGCACTCAGCGATGCGCTTGTAGCCGACGGATGGGATGCTTCGCGACTTGTTAAAAGCGGCGCCAAGCATATTCAGGGCGGCGGCGGCGGACAAGCGCATTTCGCCACGGCCGGCGGTAAACGGAAAGACGGCCTGAACGCCGCCATAGAAACCATTCTTGAAGAAACCGGTTTGAAATAAACAATGGTGCTTATCACAAAAGATATTGTCGGGGAGCTGACGTCGTATCTTGCGTCGCACAAACACGACCGCACGTATATCCTGACCGATACGAATACTCGAAATACTTGTCTGCCGCTTTTGGAGCCCGTACAGGCGCTCAGGCAGGCGGAGGTCATTACGATCGAGGCCGGAGATACGCATAAGGATATCGAACAGGTTGCCCGAATCTGGACGATCCTTTCGCAAAGCGGTGCGTCTCGCCATTCTCTGCTGATTAATCTCGGCGGTGGGATGGTGACCGATCTGGGCGGGTTCGCGGGTGCCACGTTCAAACGTGGGCTGCATACGCTCAATATCCCTACGACGCTCATGGCCGCCGTCGATGCGGCTGTGGGCGGGAAAACGGGGATTAACTTCAACGGATTGAAGAACGAAATCGGAGCGTTCTACCCGCCTGATGCGGTACTGATCGATACGGTTTTCCTGCGTTCGCTCGACCGTGACAATATCCTCTCCGGCTTTGCCGAGATGCTTAAACACGGACTGATCAGCAACGAAAATCATCTGAACCAGCTCCTTGCATTCGAGATCGAGGGGAAACAGATCGACATAGAGCCGCTGCACGCGTTGGTCGAGACTTCAGTCGCCGTTAAAGAGCGCATTGTTCGTGAAGACCCGAAAGAGCAAGGGATTCGCAAGGCGCTTAATTTCGGCCATACCATCGGTCATGCACTCGAAAGCCTGTCCTTTGCAAAGCATCACCCGATCCTCCATGGCCATGCGGTGGCCGCCGGGATGATTTGCGAACTGTATCTCTCGCATAAACAGTGCGCCATGCCTGTCGAAGTTTTACGGCAGACCGTGAACCTGATCCGTAGCGGCTACCCCTCGCTCGGCTTCAACTGCCACGATTACGAAGACTTGTACGAGCGGATGACGCACGATAAGAAGAACGAAGGAGGACGTATCCGTTTTGCGTTGCTGGGGGGGGTCAGCGATATCCGTATCGATCAGGAGGTAGATAAGAAGCGCATTTTCGAGTCGCTCGACTTCTATCGCGAGACGATAGGGTAGAAGAGATCGTTACACGAGCATCAGGATCGTAGCTTTTCTCGAAAAAAGCCCGTCCGAAAACGTTATCGTTTCAGGCGGGCCATGTTCTTGTTCGATATCGTTGTTTATTTTACAACGACTTTATATGTGTTGCCGTTATCCAATGTGACTACATAGACCCCTTGAGGTAAGGAGAAACCTGTCTGTCCGACCGAGAATGCGATCGTCCGAATCGCTGCACCGCTAACGTTATACACCTGAGCTTTGCCTGCTGCACTTGCTGAGATATACAACATGCCGTTGCTACTCCAAACAGCTTCTTGTCCGACTACCGTATTGCTGTTGCTATTTATGAAGAAGATATTCAATTCCAAGGCTGTTTGTACCTTATAAATGGTTACGGTAAAAGTTCCGTTTCCGTTGTCTTTTACATTGACATCTCCTCCTTTCGGCATATCCTTGCGACCGGTTTCAACGACAGGTACTTTGCCTGCATTCGCCCCTGTGGGAGTAATACCGAACGAAAAGTCATTGCCTGAATTTACGTAGTGTATTCCCATAGGCATACTCAACGTTGCTCCGGCAACGTCGGGCATGAGAATCGGACGTGTAATGTTAGGAATAACTATATTGCTTCCGACATTTATCTTTTGGCTCCAGCAACTGTTCGGTTCTTTCAACCAAACGACGAAAACCTCTGCTTCCTTTAAATATTCAAGCTGGGATGCTGTGAAAGGGCTAGATGCCAACTGCCAATGATCGCCGTTGTCTATACTTACTCTCAGATACGGTGTCCCTCCTTTTATGTTCAAATCCAACAATCCTTGATATCCAATTGTCTGTCTGATATATCGTATATCATTCGTCGGATGATCATATATTGTAAACGTTGTCGTATCGTATTCTATCACCGGAGTTGTTCCTGTCGCATTGGTAAACCAACTGTAGACGGAAACGGGCACTCCTGACAAAGATTCGGAGATTTCCCGAACACTGAAAGGAATATTAATAGGCGTGTTTCTGTTTTTGGCGACAAATACGGAATCCGGAAAGATCGAATCTCCGACGATGGTGAAATCCCGCATAGCTTCCGGAGAAAATTTGAAATGCATATACCGATCTCTGTTCTTAGGTTTCACATCAAACGATAAGGCTTGGTTACAACCGCTGTAAAAATCACCGCGCAGAAGCGCCTCGTCATCCCATACGGATTTCCATCCTCGACCTCCGTTCGGATCGAAATCTCCCGAGATACTCCCTTTCGGCGTTCCCAAATCCAAGTTGGCCAAAAATACGGCAGAACCAAGAGCCATATCTTGGGTATTAGCAATGGCCAATTTCAGGTGGTATGTTTTTGTCGTATCCAAATTAGGTGCTATAGCAGTCAATTTTATCGTACGGCCGTCGAACTCCATTAAATCACTCCCCATATAAATCGGCTTATGCCATTGAGGATTGACCGAGTTCTGATTGTTTCCGGGAGGGAATCCGCTTTGCGGAGCGGGTAACGCTGTCTGTGTGTTAGCACTATTATATCCCCAATTGGAATTATTAATTGCTACAGGGGTCGTGCCGTCTGGAAATAACGCAATGTTTGTCGTATCCGTGCCTCCGACTTCCCACACGAAGAAGCCAAATACATCATTAAATGCGCTATTCGAGTAGTTCGGATATTCTTCGGATGCGAATATGAAATCAAAAGTCGCCTTATTCGTATACGGTTTGAAATCGAACTCCAAACAGGAACCGTTTGTCACTTGATGGCCGTTTGTCAAAGGTGTCAAATGTCGGTCCCCTGCCATATTTGCAGGGGTGCCGGTGGAAGAGAACGTACCGATGGATTCATTGGGGGCTTCTGGAGTCCCCTGGATGGTCGGACCGCCTAACACATCACCGGTCGCTAAAATCAACCCGTTAGGTATGCCTAATCCGTCTCCATTCGAGAAATAAGCCAGGGAACGGGCTGTAAGCGACCATTCCCCACTGAATGTCACATTCGTAATCGCAGATTTGGCTTTCGGATCAGCCAAAAACACATTCATTACCAATGAATCTACAGAATAATTATGGTATGGGTGAAAGGGACCGGGAGATACGGTTGCCGTATCACGGTCAATCCAAATACTGTTAGGAGACGTTGGAGGATTGGGAGTACGCAAAGGTGTTGTAGTTCTTCTCAGAGAAATTTCATTTTCTTTTTCGACGATCATCTTCGCTCTGCTTTCCGCCTGATCTTCAGGTACGCCTTTCGATACATACTCCTGCTTCAAACTCTCGATTTTTGCCTGCTGTTCGGTAGAGAACAGACTTACCCGCTGCGCGTAAGAAACAGCGCTCCCCAAGAAGAACAAACCGCTGGCAAACAACATAGTTATTTCTTTTTTCATAATTTTATACTTTAACATACTATTGGGATAGGATCTCGTTTTTCGGAAAAAATTATTTGTCATATGCTCTAAATATTAAATCACAAAGATAAAGATTATTTTTAATCCTGTAAAATTTCCGGTAGAGTCAATCAGCAAGGTAGATTCAACTAGCAAATGCATTTCTTGAATTTACAAATTTATAAAGAATCTCGAAAGGTTTTTCATAGTTTAGATTTTTTCGTGGTCTTCTGTTTATCTTGCATTGTATCTAACTGATATTTTCCACGTTATGTTTGGTTGTGGGCTCATTTTTTGATGTACTGTCTTATTAACTTATTCATATTTTCTACCTGTCCTTTTTCCCATGAGCAATATGAATGTGTGAAAAATATTTTTGTTTCTAAACTTTTTGCTACTGTTTCATGATCGACAAATTCAAGTCCATTGTCAAAGGTAATTGAAAGCGTCCATTCTTTGTAAGGCAAAAGCAATCTACGAGCGGATGACGCACGATAAGAAGAACGAAGGAGGACGTATCCGTTTTGCGTTGCTGGGGGGGGCGGCGATATCCGTATCGATCAGGAGGTGGACAAGAAGTGTGTCTTCGAATCACTCGACTTCTACCGTGAGACGGTAGGAAGGTAGAAGAGGGTCAGAAGCTGAGGGTCAGTGCCGAGGTGAAAGTGTTCCGTACCCCTTTCAGATAAGGAGACCTATTGAACAAGTATAGGATATTGTAATCGAACGACAGAGACAGTATGCTTGTCCCGAACTGTTTGCCGATTACGGCATGCACATTCGTATAACCTTTGTCCGTATGATAATAATGAGATAACGGAACGGCCACATCAGTTGTGAAGATGTTTATTTGAGACTCCGGATAGGTCAGTGTGGAACGTGGGATTTCCAGCCCTTGACGAAGATGATACGAGAAGCAATAAGACGATCGTATGACTCGTTGCTGTCCCCACATAATGCTTGCCTCCGTCCTGTTTATGCGGAAAAGATGTTCGGAAGAGCCGTCAGCTCTTCTTTCCGACAAACGACTGAAGGTCATTCCGTAACAATCTGTTCGCCGGGGATTGTGCTTTATATTCATCCATGTCCTGAATCCGAAATCGGTGTGATTGTACACGTAATTCTTTTGCCCTTGCAGGATATTGGTCAATTGGTCGGACCCTTTTGCCTGATCCAGAAAGAGGAGAGTTTCCCAGTTTATCTTATCGGAAGGAGACCATGTGGCTCCCAGTGTCAAAGATGCTGTGTGCACCGTATATGTTGAAAGCAGACTGCGATTGACGTTTGTCGTACGGCTGCGGCGTATACTGTCTTGTTGGCGGTCGTAGGCCCAGCGTCCCCATACAGCCATCGCGTTGCTTAACCGGCTCTCCAGTTGCACGCCGATATGTTGGGCGTAGAGATTGGTTTCCAAATCCCTGTTCTGAAACTTTTGCGTCTTCCGGTTGATTCCGAAGCCCATAAATTCATAAGCCATCTTATCGAGTCGTATCGGGCGATCGTTATCCGTATTTCGATACACGATGTTGTTGTCGCGTGTTCCATATCCCAATCCGCCTTCGACGGTCAGAGAGAGTTTGGGAAATCTTAATCCGGCATACACATCGTAGTGCGAGCGAAAACTTTCGGCCGACGGACGCGGGTCGTTTGAACGGGTGCCTTTGAAATAACGTATCGATGCGGAGGCTCCGACGACAAGCGATTGGGAGAGATCGATATTAAAGTTTCCGTTGATATCGTATGTTTCCGTTTCCCAATTTCCTTTCTGTGGCGATGCAAAATAATACGGCATCCCGTCACGAGGCTTTTCGCTCAGGAGCCATTGTACGCTGTCGGAAAAGGTGCGATGATAAGCAAACTCCCCGTATACCTGCCATCGTTCGGCAGAATATAGCCCGATGGAGGTCAATAAGACGTCTTGCAGTCGTTCCGGCATCTGCACCCTCATCAGCTCGCCTGATGCATGTTGATAGGCCAAGGCCGTATGACCGAAGGACGAACGTGGCAGAAGCCTTACGCTCATCGGCGTCTCCATTGTTTTTCTATACATCTCATTCCGCAACGAATGGGTCATCACGGAATGTGTGATACTGTCGACAGCTTCTGCCTCCACCCTCGAAGGGCAGAGGCAGAGCACTGTGAACAGCATGATATACGCGACGTCTCTAAGCATATTCTTATTTGGCCGGGGCAAATGCACGCGGCTCGGCCTTGATGGTCACAAAATCAACCCCCGAATTATTGATGTCTTGAAGCACCCGGCGATTGCCGTCCATACGGCTGATTTTACGTGTCAGAGCCAAAGACGTATATTCTCCTTCCTTCACATATGCATATCCGGCGTCGTCTTTCTTTTGTATCGCCTTGGGAGAGACATAGCCTTCCGATGTCGGAGAAATCACTTCGACGGCATCGATCAGATTAGCGTTGGGGATTTGGATAAACTGACTTTTCGAGCCTCTCTTCGGGTCTATCGCGGGATAGACGAAGATCGGAAGTTGTGAAGGTGAGGGATGACGGAACAGCACGTAACCCTCCTTGCCATTACTCGATAAACGCATTGAGGTATTGTTGCCCTTGTGAATCAGAATTAAATCCGGCACATTCGGATTGGTCAGCGCTTTGGTACGCTCGTAGGCACCTTCGAAATCGGCTTTACTCAGGTCTACCGTCAGTTCGGGTGAAGCTACTTCCACGACAATGCCTCTTATATTCGTAAATTTCGATTTGAAGTTCGTCGCAAAGCGCGCGATGACCAGACTTTCTCCCGGTTTTACCGGATATGCTTTTCCGTTGCCGGGTATCATAAACAGCATGCTCGCATAGTAATAGTCGCTGTTAGCCTTCTCTCCCACTGTCATTCCTTCTGCTTTGCTCCAGTCGTAACGACCATCTTCGGTATAATAGTAGCGTTTGTCTTGTGTCGGATGTCCATTGCCGTAGCGGCTCATCGTGGTGATGGCAATACATAAGCTGTCGGCATACAGTGTTTTGTTCGAGTTATTGTATATTTCAAAGAACTGATCGTAATCACCGGCGGCTTTTTTGCTGTCGGATCCGCCGTAGTACAGCGTCTTGAATACGAAGTTTTCGGTTGTTGAAGTGCTCAGCACCAGATCGATTTCTTTTATCTTTCCGGGTTCTAACTGCATGCCCGACTGGGATGCGGAGAACAGCACTGTATTTTTATTGGCATCCTGCCCGGTTATGTTTTTATAATCTTCGTTCGACATGGAGTAGGTTGCTGTAATATCATAGATATCAACAGGCAGTTGCTTGAATTCTACCGGCAGGCCTTTTTCCGAGGTGGCGGTAGATTCTTTTCCTGTACTTACGTTACGTAAAACAATCGTTACTTTACCGAGCGGAGCCTTCGCATATTCCGGTGCGAGTGACACATTCACTTTCATCGCTGCAGACTTTACTTCCGGTGTATCTTGCGTTCGGTCGCACGAAGTCATAAACGATGCGGCAAGGAGCATGAAGATGCATACGATGCCACCATTGATTGATTTGATAGTTTTCATTTTGAATTTTATTGATGTTTAAATTTTATAAGAAATATCCATACTTATTGCAGGTGCTTGATTAAAATATCTTCTGACGCCATCCATTTCAATATACGGGCGGTAATTGAATACATTATAAATATAGCAGGACAACCTGAGCTTCGAACCCAACTCTTTCGATACGCGCAGATGGCAATTCGGAATCAGAATAGGCTGGCGAATACTCAACGGATCGGAGTATTGTAATCTCAGATAAGCCCATTTCGGGTCTTTCGCCTCGTTGCCCTCAAAACGAACGATATTAAAATTCCGGTCATAGTAACCAACCGGATAGATGCTGTAGCCAAAGCGGTGGTAGTGACGAAGCCAGAAATTTTGAAGACGGACATTCAGAATAAGCCCTATCACGGGGATATGCTTCGTCAGGCTTACCGTGGAGACCAGTTCATGGGTACTGTTTTTGATCGGGCTATAAATGCCTGCCACGGCTTCTTGCTCCATATCGACCTTCCCACTCGAACGATCGCCTTTCGAATAATAATAACTGTAGTTGTAGACAAGCGAGTAGTTACATGACAGCCCCAATGGTTTGATCTCGTCGATATTACCGACGAGTTCTACTCCTAAGTTTCTACTGTAAAGCCGATTTTCCGGCTTGTAGTACGAGTCGATATAGAGCTTTCGGTCTCCGTCGGGAGCATACAGAGGCCTGCCTGAAGGCTCTTCGCCGGTCTTTTTATAATATTGCACATACATGGTGTCAATAACCGTCAAGGAGCTGATACCGTCCTGGTCGATTTTCAGATATCCCGTCAGCGACGTGTTGAATCCTTTGGCACGGTAGGTTATTCCTGATTCGAAGCTGTGGGTATAAGGTGAACGCAGATTCCGGTTGGTCGGGTCGATCACTTTCGTCTGGTAAAGGTAGAGCCGTTTCTGATATTCGTCATGATAATGCGAAAATACGAGACGGTCGAAATAGACATTTTCCGGATAGAGATAAGCTGTCGGGGGAATTTTATAGCTGATGCCGTAAGCTCCGTTCACTGTTACTTCGTTGCTGATAAAGTAAGTGGCGCTTGCCCGCGGGCTGACTACGAAACGATTTCGTTGGGTCTCGAGCCGTAAACCGCCTGTAACGGAAAGATGATGTTCTCCCAAGGGTAGTGTGATTTTATCTTGTAAATAGGCCCCGTACTGAAGGAGTCGGATACGGTTTTTGTAGTCGTATGAACGATCGCCTCGTCCCCCGACTCCTCCGTCATGGAAAGGATGTTCGGGATCAAAAATTTTTCCTTTTCCCATATTCGCTTCATACTTCGTAAACAGGCCGACGCTTACGAGGTGCGTGCTTTCTTTCCATTTCATCGATTTACGTCCTTCGATATTCGCGTAGCCAAGCAGGGGAACACCTTCTATTTCCAATTTAGACACGTAGCGAGGCGGAGCGATATCCGTTTCATGAACACCCGAAGTATAGTCGTCCGTTATAATCCTGCGTTCGAAGTTTTGGATATATTCTTCGTGCATGTCATATTGACGGCTAAGGGAGAAAGAGGCATTATAATCGATCCGGTCGAGGAACGTCGCCGGAGGTTGCAAGGTTCCGCGCATAGCGAGTTTGGCCGAACTTTGCTCTGTCTTGGTGCGGTTCAATACCTCATCGGGATCGTTTTTCAGTCCGTCGATGCTTTGAGACAAGTCGATCGACAAAGTGTTATCCCATTTCAGTCGGCTATTTAGGGTTTTTGTCCATGTCGTGTTAAGTGCCAGTCGCGAGTTCGTTTTCAGTCGGTCGCGTTTGTCTTTCGTACTGCTTTGGTAATCGACATGGTAATGGAGCATTCCGTATTTGCTGCCGAGCGAAAAGCCTTTACCCGCAGAGGCGTTCAGGATGTCGTACTGCACTTTTACCGATCCGTAGAGCGGAGTGATGCCCGCGCGACGGTTGATGATCACGGCGCCATGGCTCAGGTCACCGTATTTGACGGGAGCTACCCCCGAAATAATCTCGATACTCTCAACCGACGAGGCCGGCAGTAGGCGAAGGTCGTTTCCGTTGGCCACATGCTCGTTATTATCCGTATTGAATCGGCGATCGAACATTTTAATACCACCCCATTTGCCGTAACTGTCGAGCTGCATATTCACATTGTTCGAAATGGGTGTACCGTCCACAATAAAAGCGATGCCGAATGCGGCGTTTCGCGTGAAATCATTGATTTTCGATCGGTTGTAAATGTCGAGCGGATTCTCCGTAGCGCCGGACAAGGCCGAGCGAAGGGTCAGGAAGATCGTCTGATGCGGATCAATGTTCAGGATCGCCTTACCCGGTAACACTTGCATCACGTCGGCCAGACTGTATGCCTGTATATTATCGATACTATTGCGATTGATGACGATGGAAGAGTTTGACTGCCTCGATTCCCTGACCGCATTAACTTGGACGTCCGGAAGGTAGAGGTTCTCTTCGTTCAAGACGAACGTCAGCGTCTTTCCCGAAGCGATTTGTTCGGCTGTCAGACTTTGGTTGAATGTCACTTTTCCTACATACGATATGCTGATATTCGTACCTTGACCTTTCAAGAGGGTGCTGCTGAGCGAGAGTGTACCTTCTTCGTCTGTCAGATAGTACTGGTCGAGACGTTCTACAAATACGGATGCATAAGGTAATGGCTTGCCTTCCTTATCCTTTATCTTGAGAATAATACGTCCGTTCGTTGGCGTTGCGGAAATAAGGCCGAATGAACATAAGAGCAACAAAAGCCCTGTAATCATCCAATGGCGTCTGCTTCCACCCCTGTGAAATATACCCATGGAGCAATTTTTTCTGATCAATAACCTAAATCAAACAAATAAAAATCGCGACAAAAGTAGATGCCAGCTCCACTTTGCGAAATACCTAATATTAGGTATTTTTTTTATTGCATATCCCCAATGTTGGGGGTGTGGTGCTTCCGTGGATTGCATTTCGAAGGACAACAGATGCGAATTGGCATCCCTAATAATAGGTAGGTCTTATCATGTTTCCACTCCGGTAAACGTATCAGTCAGGCGTGTTTCCTGATCGAATTTCTGAAGGAGCATCAAGTCTCGTTCGAAGAAGGGCTGCCATTTGATATGGGGCAAATGCTTAGTCTCCCATTTATCCTTTGCGACATATTTCGTATTAAGATCAGGCTCCTTTACGATAGAGTGAATTTCGTTAGTGTAGTATAAACAGATACGGTACTCCGGTTGCATATCATAATAATTAACCCTTGAGTGCCGTATCTGAAACCACCTTTTTAGTCCTTTTGGGGAGGGAAGAACTTACGTTCGAGAGGATAGGAAACCAACAATCCGATTCCTCCGAAAAGCAGTACGCATGCCGTGAGGGCCATTTCAAACAGTTTACGCTCAGGCCACTGATTCATATCGTATCCTGCGCTGACAAGCATCGTTTGGACCATGATCCCGATCAACAAACCCACTCCGACTCCGATTAACAGACAACCGACACGTAACGCCGTAAACGAACGTTTGAGTACATCCTTATCCGGCAGTTCCAGATCTCCTACTACATTCATTTTCTCGATCATCAACAGCCGTTCTTTCCGCCGGGCGTACAATCCGATCAACTTATACGTATAATAAAATACGATCCATACAATAAAAATAGGCACTAAATCAGACATATTATTAAAATTTTAAATGATAAATAATTCGTTTGCCCTTTTGACGTGTGTTTCGAAAAAAGGTTACACTCTGCCCGATTTTTTTTATTTTTGCAGCCGGTAACTGTAACCTGCCTCTCCGATGTGCGTCAATAGTGATATGGAACGGTTGAGCGACATGGAATATGTTGAAAGGGTTCAGGCAGGCGATGCGGAATGTTTCGCTCCGCTGCTGGAACGTTACAGTCAGCCGGTTTTTTCGTTATTGGTGCGTATCGTAGGCAATCGTGAAGATGCGGAAGAATTGACTCAGGATGTGTTTCTGAAAGTGTTTCGTTCCCTTTCCTCCTTCCGACGTAACAGTACTTTCTCGACGTGGCTCTACCGCATCGCTTACAACACGGCTGTTTCGGCGACACGTCGGACGAAGCGCGAATGGATGTCGTTCGACGATACGGGCATGGAGCGTGTGGCGGAAGAGGCATCGGACGATGAGACGGACGAAACCCTCAATGAGGAACGTTTACAACGGCTTGAGCACGCGTTGGAGCAACTTCGGCCGGATGATCGAGCGCTGATTCTGCTTTTTTACAAGCAGGAAAAAACGATGGAGGAGATTGCGGAGATAACGGGGCTGACACTCTCGAACGTGAAAGTGAAGATACACCGTATCCGAAAGAAGTTAATGGATGGCGTAAAAAGCAGAAAGGATTGAATGATGGAAGAAATGGAAAAAGACAGTTTAAAAGAGTTATTTGCCCGGCTTCCGGACAAGAAACATTCGGCGGGCTTTCAGACTCTCCTCATGGAACGCATCCGGCAGGAAGCACTGCTTCGTGCCGAACGCCGCAAAGAACGCCTGAACCTGTTAGGGATCGGTGCTCTGATCATCTTTCTTCTTGGCGCACTTGCTGTCCTGTTTTTCTTCTTGGGCATTTCGTGGCAATGGCCACAGTGGCGGATGTCGCTCCCCGATATGTCTACGTTCTTGTTTTACGCATACATCGGAGCATTAGCCTTCGCCCTCTGGATGGCTGATGCCGCCTTCCGGAGATATTATTACAAGAAACATCGGCGCGAGAACGCATGAAAAAAATTGAAATTCAAAGTTTTTCCGCAGAAAACAGCGTCTTCTTCGAAAAAAGCATTATCTTTGCCTCACTTTTTCGGATTATTTTTAGTGAGTAATAAATAGATTGTCGAACTTTTAATTAAAAAAACGGAGTATTAACTTTAAAATGGAGAATTTAAAAAACATTGTCCCTAACGAGAACTTTGATTGGGAATCGTACGAAAAAGGGGACTTAAACACGGAGGTAAAAAAAGACGAACTGGTCAAAACCTACGATGAAACCTTGAGTACCATGAGAGACAAAGAAGTCGTAATCGGAACGGTTACTTCGCTGAACAAGCGTGAAGTAGTCGTTAACATCGGCTTCAAGTCGGACGGTGTCGTACCGATGTCCGAGTTCAGATATAACCCGGATTTGCAGATAGGAGACGAAGTAGAAGTTTATATCGAAAATCAGGAAGACAAAAAGGGACAGTTGATTCTGTCGCACAAGAAAGCGCGTGCAGCCCGTTCGTGGGAGCGTGTCAACGAAGCGCTTGAGAAAGACGAAATCATCAAAGGCTACGTTAAATGCCGTACGAAAGGCGGTATGATTGTCGATATCTTCGGTATCGAGGCCTTCTTGCCCGGCTCGCAGATCGACGTGAAACCGATCCGCGACTACGACGTATTTGTCGGCAAGACGATGGAGTTCAAGATCGTAAAGATCAATCAGGACTTCAAGAACGTGGTCGTATCGCATAAGGCGCTGATCGAGGCCGAACTCGAACAGCAGAAGAAAGAAATCATTTCGAAACTCGAAAAAGGCCAGGTACTCGAAGGAACGGTCAAGAATATCACATCTTACGGTGTATTCGTCGACTTGGGTGGCGTAGACGGGCTGATTCATATCACCGACCTCTCGTGGGGACGTGTTTCGCATCCGGAAGAGATTGTTCAACTCGACGAAAAGATCAATGTCGTGATTCTCGACTTCGACGACGAGAAGAAACGCATTGCTCTCGGTCTGAAACAGCTGACTCCGCATCCGTGGGATGCCCTTGATCCGAACCTCAAGGTGGGCGACAAGGTGAGCGGCAAAGTCGTTGTGATGGCCGATTACGGCGCTTTTGTAGAAGTAGCTACGGGCGTAGAAGGATTGATCCACGTTTCGGAAATGAGCTGGACACAGCATTTGCGCAGCGCGCAGGACTTTATGAAGGTGGGCGACGAAGTAGAGGCCGTAATCCTTACGCTCGATCGCGAAGAACGCAAAATGTCGCTTGGTATCAAGCAGCTTCGCGAAGACCCGTGGGAAAATATCGAACTACGCTATCCGACCGGCTCGAAACATACGGCCAAAGTGCGTAACTTTACGAACTTCGGGGTATTCGTTGAGATTGAAGAAGGCGTAGACGGATTGATTCATATCTCCGACTTGTCGTGGACGAAGAAAATCAAACATCCGAGCGAATTTACACAGATCGGTACAGATATTGAAGTGCAGGTGCTCGAAATTGACAAAGAAAACCGTCGTTTGAGCCTTGGTCACAAACAGTTGGAAGAAAATCCGTGGGATGTATTCGAAACACTCTTCAATGTAGGCTCCGTACATGAAGGTACGATCATCGAGATGCTCGAAAAAGGCGCAGTCGTTTCGCTGCCTTACGGGGTAGAAGGATTTGCTACGCCGAAGCACTTGACGAAAGAAGACGGATCGTCGGCCGTACTGGACGAGAAGTTGCCGTTCAAGGTGATTGAGTTCAATAAGGACGCGAAGCGCATCATCGTTTCGCACAGCCGTACGTTCGAAGACGAGCAGAAAGGCTCGAGAGGCGGTGAAAGAAAAGCGTCGAAAAACGTTGAGACGGTCAATAATCCGGTGATGGAAAAGACCACGCTGGGGGATATCGAAGAGTTGGCTGCCCTGAAAGAAAAACTGGGTGAGAAACCTTCTGCTGCTCCGGAAGAACCGAAAGCCGAATAACTTTTTTTAATCATAGGTTTTATATTGAGAAGAGGCTGTCTCCATTTTGGGGCAGTCTTTTCTTTTTGTCCGCTCAGCACGGAGATTCTCGAATCGGTATAGGTTCATGACACGCCCGATAGCAGGAAGTGTATAGCCAGAAGCAAGGGGATGTTTTTCATCGTTTGTTTGTCTTTTTTGTACCAAGGAACATGATTTCGGAGCAAAACCTTGCCGGACGGAAGCGCCCGCACCGGAGATGAGCCAGCATGGGACCGGAGGTTGTAGTTTGTTGTATTGGTGTTCTTTCATTATCTTTGCCTCGGATTTTAATAGGAAAGAAAATGAGTCATAATTTATTAAAAGGAAAAAGAGGAATTATCTTCGGAGCATTAAACGATATGTCTATTGCCTGGAAGGTGGCCGAACGCGCCGTCGAAGAAGGAGCAAGTATTACTTTGACGAATACGCCGGTGGCGATTCGCATGGGCGAAGTCAAAGCCTTGTCGGACAAGTTGCAGGTCGAAGCGATTCCGGCCGATGCCACGAGCGTGGAAGATTTGGAAGAGGTATTTTCACAGTCGGTGAAGATTCTCGGCGGCCCGATCGATTTCGTGCTGCATTCCATCGGCATGAGTCCGAACGTACGCAAGAAACGTACGTATGACGATCTCGATTACGATTTGCTGTCGAAGACGCTCGATGTCTCGGCCATCTCGTTTCATAAAATGTTGCAGGTAGCCAAAAAGCAGGATGCCATCGCCGAGTACGGCTCGATTGTGGCGCTCACTTATGTGGCGGCACAGCGTACTTTCTTCGGATATAATGATATGGCCGATGCAAAGAGTTTGCTCGAGTCGATTGCGCGGAGCTTCGGTTACATCTACGGGCGGGAGAAGAACGTGCGGATCAATACGATTTCGCAATCGCCTACGTTGACGACGGCCGGAAGCGGTATCAAAGGCATGGATCACCTGATGGACTTTGCCAACAAGATGAGTCCGCTCGGTAATGCAACGGCCGACGACTGCGCAAACTACTGTATCACGCTGTTCTCCGATCTGACCCGCAAGGTGACGATGCAAAACCTCTATCACGATGGTGGATTCTCGAGCATGGGCATGAGCCTCCGCGCCATGAACCAGTATAGTAAGGGGCTCGAAGAGTTTACCGACGAGAGCGGAAAAGTCGTTTACGGATAACGCACGCGGTTTATCCGGATTTGTGTCCGGATAAGAATGAAGAAAGCCGTCTCTTCCTTTCGGGCGAGGCGGCTTTCCGGCTATTGTGATTTCTGTTTTCTTTTTAGATGCAGAGCTTCAGGTCTTCTTCAACGGTGGTGATACCGGCAAGCCCGAACGTGTTGACGAGCACTTGCGTTACGCCGGGTGAGAGGAAAGCCGGTAATGTGGGACCGATATGAATATTTTTCACCCCGAGACTGAGTAGAGCCAACAATACAATGACGGCTTTCTGCTCGTACCACGCAATATTGAATACAATCGGCAGGTCGTTGATGTCGTTCAGCTCAAACACTTCTTTCAGCTTCAGCGCCACGACCGCCCACGTATAACTGTCGTTACACTGTCCGGCGTCGAGCACGCGGGGGATGCCGTTAATATCGCCTAAGTTCAATTTATTGTATCGGTACTTTGCGCATCCGGAGGTGAGGATAACCGTATCTTTGGGCAGGCCTTTCGCATAATCGGTATAGTATGTACGGTTGGGGAAACGGCCGTCGCATCCGCTCATCACCACGAATTTACGCAGTGCGCCCGACTTGATGGCATCGACAATCCGGTCGGCGAGTTGCAACACTTGACGGTGTGCGAAGCCTCCGATAATGGTTCCGCTTTCGATCTGAACAGGCGGCTCGCATTGTTTGGCTATTTCGATGATTTCGCTGAAGTCTTTTTCTCCGCCGGGCCCTGTGGGGATGTGTTTACATCCCGGATAGCCGGACGAGTTGGTCGTAAACATACGACTTATGTACGTGTTTTTAGGCAGAGGCGGCACAATGCAGTTGGTCGTGAAAAGAATCGGGCCCTTGAAAGTTTCGAACTCCTCGCGCTGTTTCCACCACGCGTTGCCGTAGTTGCCTACGAAATGTTTGTACTTCTTGAATGCCGGATAATAGTGCGCGGGCAACATTTCGCTGTGCGTATAGACGTCGACGCCTGTGTCTTCGGTCTGTTTGAGCAGCGCCTCCATATCGTGCAGGTCGTGTCCGCTGATCAGAATGCCGGGACGGTTGCCTACGCCGATGTTAACTTCCGTCATTTCCGGATCGCCATATGTCGAAGTATTGGCCTGATCGAGTAAGGCCATCGTTTTGACTCCCACCGATCCCGTCTCGAGCACGAGTGCCGTAAGCTGTTCGCCGTTGAGTTCGCCGATGGTTATGTCGCTCAGCGCGCGTTCCATGAACGCATAAATCTCGTCGTCTTCATAGCCCAGACGCATGGCGTGCTCGGCATAGGCCGCCATTCCTTTGAGGCCATAGATCACGAGTTCTTTGAGCGAACGCACATCAGCATTCGTCTCGCGTAAGATTCCTTCGGAAAACCCTTTCTCCTCATATTCGTCGGCTACAGGTGTCCATACGACCTCTTCGGCATTGTACGAAGGCAATCCCGCATCGGCAGCTTGTTGTTTCAGTTTGTCGCGCACTGCGAAAGCACGGTCTACCCGAGCCTCGATACTCGTTTTATCGAAGTTCGCATTCGTAATCGTCGAAAACAACGCGTCGAGCACCAAGTGATCGACTTCACGATCCACTTCCTTTCCGGACCGTCGCAGGCCGGTAGCCAATACAGCGATGCCGCGAACGGCAAACATCAGCATATCCATCATAGCGGAGAGATCGCTCTTCTTACCGCATACACCCTGAACCGTGCAGCCGGTTCCCTTGGCCGTTTCCTGACATTGGAAACAAAACATTTTAGCATCCATATCCTTCAATTTTGCAATGTAACGTCTATAAATTTCATGGTGCAAATATCCGGATGTACGCGTTCTCCAAATGTCACCTATGTGACAATGGAGTATTTTTTAGTTATTTTTAAGGTGGAAATTTCCGGCGAATCTCGCCAAGTCCTCCGTTGAAGATCAAACATTCTCGCGCATTGCATGAAGTCTTTCGTTGAAGATCGGAGATTCGCGCGAGCTTCGCGGAGACTTCCGTCAAGGAACAGAAGTTTTCGCGAACTTTGCCGAGACTCTCGCCGAGGATCAAAAGTCCTCGCAAATTTCCCGGAGACTTTCGACGGCGATCGAACAGTCTCGGGAACTTCGCGTGCAGTTCTTTTCTGCCGCGACGTGTTTTGACTTATCCAGCCGACGCTTTTTGCTGACGCTTGCGTTCGTTTTCGTCGAGAAGGATTTTGCGCATGCGCATAAAATGAGGCGTCACCTCGACGTATTCGTCGGCCTTGATGTATTCGAGCGCATCTTCGAGGCTGAAGACGGTCGGGGGTGCCAACGCCACCTTCTCGTCCGAGCCGGAGGCGCGCATGTTTGTCAGTTTTTTCGATTTGGTAACGTTCACGACCAGATCGCCTTCTTTCGTATGTTCGCCGACCACCTGACCGGCATATACATCGTCGCCGGGTGCGATAAAAAATCGTCCGCGCGATTGCAGGTTATTGAGCGCGTAGGCAAACGCGTTGCCCGTCTCCATGGCGATGATAGAGCCGTTCTGCCGACGCTCGATAGCCCCTTTCCACGGCTGAAACTCGAGGAAGCGATGTGCCATGATCGCCTCACCGGCTGAGAGAGTAAGCACGAGGTTGTTCAGTCCGATGATACCGCGCGAAGGTATGGTGAAGACAAGAAAAACACGGTCGTTCTTGCTTTCCATCGACATCATTTCGCCTTTGCGCTTCGTCACCACGTCGATGATCTTGCTGGCGCATTCCTCAGGCAGATTCACTGTCAGCTGTTCTACCGGCTCGTGTTTGACGCCGTCGATCTCCTTGATGATCACCTGAGGTTGTCCTACCTGCAGTTCGTAGCCTTCGCGACGCATCGTTTCGATAAGCACCGATAAGTGAAGTACCCCGCGCCCGAACACGTTCCATGAGTCGGCCGATTCCGTCGGTTCGACACGTAACGCGAGGTTTTTGTCCAGCTCCTTCGTGAGGCGTTCGAAAATGTGGCGCGACGTAACAAATTTTCCGTCCTTGCCGAAGAACGGCGAGTTGTTGATCGTGAAGAGCATCGACATCGTCGGCTCGTCGATGGCGATCGTCGGGAGCGCTTCCGGCTCGTTAGCATCGGCAATCGTCTCTCCGATCTCGAAACCTTCCACCCCGATCACGGCACAGATATCGCCCGAAGGCACAGCCTCTACTTTTTTGCGTCCTAATCCTTCAAATACATTGATCTCCTTGATTTTTGAGCGCACGAGCGAGCCGTCGCGCTTGCAAAGCATGATGTCCTGTCCTTCGCGAAGTTCGCCACGATAGACGCGCCCCACGGCAATTCGCCCCACGTATTTGGAGTAATCAAGCGAAGTGATCAGCATCTGCGAGGCTCCTTCGAGTGTTTCCGGCTCGGGGATATGTTGAATGATGGCGTCGAGCAGCGGATAAATATCCTCTGTCGGCTGCTGACAGTCGTCTGACATCCATCCTTGCTTGGCCGAACCGAAGAGCGTCGGGAAGTCGAGCTGTTCTTCCGTGGCGTCAAGACTGAACATCAGATCGAAGACCATCTCCTGTACTTCCGACGGACGACAGTTGGGCTTATCGACCTTGTTGATGACTACGATCGGTTTCAACCCGATCTGGATCGCCTTTTGCAGGACGAAGCGCGTCTGGGGCATCGGTCCTTCGAACGCATCGACAAGCAGCAGACACCCGTCGGCCATATTGAGCACGCGCTCCACCTCGCCGCCGAAGTCGGCATGCCCGGGCGTGTCGATGATGTTGATCTTATAATCCTTATAATTAATGGACACGTTTTTGGCGAGAATCGTAATTCCTCGCTCGCGTTCCAGATCGTTACTGTCCAGAAACTGATCCGGCTCGGCCTGTCCTTCACGGAAAAGCTTACCGGCCAGCAGCATTTTGTCAACCAGTGTCGTCTTGCCATGATCTACATGGGCGATGATGGCAATATTTCTAATTTTTTGCATAGATAACCTGTTCCTTTCGGGGGGCAAAAGTAAGCATAAAAAATCAACGACGCGAAAAAAAGCGGTCGGAAACGTTTGTCTGTCCGAATAAAAGCTCTATCTTTGCAGCCGCTTAAATAAAATGGTATTAATTTATTCAAAGTAGAACATGTATTTAGATTCAGCAAAAAAAGAAGAGATTTTCGGAAAATACGGAAAATCGAAAGCCGACACCGGATCGGCAGAAAGTCAGATCGCGTTGTTCACGTATCGCATCAGTCATCTGACCGAGCACATGAAGAAGAACAAGAAAGACTTCAATACTTCGCGCGCATTGAAGATGCTCGTAGGTAAGCGTCGTCGTCTGCTCGACTACCTGATGAAGGTCGATATCGAACGTTATCGTGCCATCATCAAAGAACTCGGCATCCGTAAATAATCCGGATATCCGAACACAACGGTATAAAAAAGCAACGTCTCGCAAGAGGATCGTTGCTTTTTTACTATGATTCGCTTCGGGCTGTTTATCCATTGTCAATGGTTAATTGTTATGCGTGACACATGTTATGGAGGTTTACACCTTTTCCCGATGGTTAATGATCAGTGTGGAGGGCATATCCTGAAGGGCGTCTTTGCATTCTTCGGAGATAAAGTTCCACGCCGTATAGCTGACAAGCATAAAATCATGATCGCTGAACGATTCGCTCATCAGGTTCTTCTCGGGGAGGATGTGCGCGTTCTCCGTCTCGTTCGCAAAGTCATTCAAGTTCTGGAGGATGTAATCGCTCTGATCGGAAGCGAAATTCGTGCGATTCAAAAGGCTGACTGTGCCGTGAGTCGACCGCAACAGCAAGCGCACGTAGTCGAGCAGAATCAGGTCGTCCGACGAATTGATAAGGAGCAGAATATGGTTAGCCTGTGCGAATCCGCGATTGACAAACACGCCCACCGACGAACGACTCTGCTCGATGAATTCTTTCGTTTTGTCGTGAATCAGCGATCCGGGCGAGAACAAGTCTTGCACCTTGAGTTTCTTGAAGATGCCGAAGAACGACTTTTGGATGCTCCGCGCGTCGATATCGGACGAGAGATTGCTCATCGAGATGCCGGCGCCCACGAGCAGGAAGTCGTACCGCTCGTCGTTGACGATGCGGACAATCGATTCGCTCGCGTTGTCGGCCACCTCGTAGCGCGTATGTATCTGCATGTTCAGCTTGCGCGCCTCGTAGAGAACCGGGCCGAAGCTGACGCGCTCGAAATTGTCGGTATGCAGCGGATTGACGTCCGACCCGACCGTCAGATGCAACGCCGTCAGGTCAAGTTTATCCTTACCCTGCGAGAACATCTGGTGCGCCACATCGAGCATAATCTGTCCGTTGCCCGCCCGCCCGAACGAAAGCAGCACCTTAAACCGTCCTTCTTTAAATTGCTCCATCCGTTGCTGTTTGATCTTCTCGCCTGTGCGGAAGCAAAGATTGATGAATTTGAGGAGCGGAGTCGTCATAAACGTGGTGAAGAGCGTCATCAGAATCAGCATCACGAAGACAGGGGGCGGGAGAATCTTCATTTCATAACCGATGGTCAGCGCGATCAGCTCCATCAGACCGTGCGTATTCATCAACGCGCCGAGCGAAAAGCTGCTCTTCCAGCTTTCGTTTTCGAAACGTGCCGAGATCAACGCCCCGCCGAACTTCCCCACCGTCGAAATCACGATAAAAAGCAGGCAGGTCAGCCACATGTCGGGCGAGTCGATCAGCCCGATTTCGGTACGCAACCCCGTCGAGGCGAAGAACAAGGGCAGGAATAATACGAGCGATACGTCTTCCACCTTCTCCGTCATAATTTTGCGAAAACGCAAGTTCTCCGGCATCACCAACCCGGTCACGAAAGCACCGAACAGCGCGTGCAAGCCCAAAATTTCCGTCAGATAAGAAGACGTCAGCAAGAGCAGAAACATCAGCGTCACGAGCGGTTTGCTCACGACTTCCTTGTTGTGATACAAGTTGCCGACCATCCGCAGCAGCGGACGCACCACAACGAACATCATCAAAATATAGACGGCCGCGAAAACGATGTTGTAGATCGCGCTCAGCATCGTTCCGGCCTGCGCCACCGCGACGACGATGGCCAACAGGCACCATGCCGTGACGTCGCCGTTGGCCGCGCTGGCCAGCGCCACCGTGCCCAGATGCGTACGCGTCAGACGATGTTCCTGAATGATGCGTGCCAGCACCGGGAAGGCCGTGATGCTCATCGTAATCCCGATAAACAGCGCGAAAGGCAGAAACGGCGTATCCTGATAAGCGTACTGGTCGTAAATGAGATAGGCCGCCACCATACCGAGGAAGAACGACATCAGCATGCACGTATAACTGATCATCATCGTCTCGCGCAGCTTCTTCCGCACCACACTCATGTCCAGCTCCATCCCGATGGTATACATGAAAAGCATCAGTCCGAACTGACTGAGTAGATTGATGTTCGACAGCGATTCTTTGGGAAACAGAAACTGCGAAAAATCGGGCGCGAAATGTCCTAAAACAGACGGACCCAAAATGATTCCCGCCAAAATCTCACCAACAACCATCGGCTGACCGATCTTCTTGAAAAGCACCCCGACAATGCGGCACGTAATCAGGATGACAATGATTTGCAACAGCAACAACCCGAACGAAGAATGAATATGCTCGGAAACGAGTTGCAGAAAAACGGTGAACCCTTCCGCCAGATTCTTCGGCGCATCGGCTTGCACAACCGCATCCACCACCCTTTGGTGGCTCTGGCCTTCGCGGATGACGAGATACATCAACGCGCCGAAAACCAAAATCATCAACGCATAAAACGTTAAACTCTTGGCGCCTTTTTTCATCGAAGAATACACATTTGTCAGGCAAAAATACAGGATAATTCTCGAAGTTCCGCACGAGTAAAGAAAAAGTTTTTTTCCGCCACCTCCTTCTCCGTTCCTTATGAAAATGTGAGGAATGACTCAAAAAAACAGAACGAGACCCAACCGAATGAGATATTTTCCGTACTTTTGTATCCCTTTAACTCAGCACATTCATGACAAAAAAAACAATACAACAGCTACTTAGCGAACGTATCCTGATCCTCGATGGAGGGATGGGTACGATGATACAAGGATTCAAACTCAGCGAGGAAGATTATCGTGGACAGCAGTTTGCCGATTTTCCGGGGGCGCTCAAAGGCAATAACGACCTGCTGAATATCACCCGTCCCGACGTGATCCGTTCCATTCATCAGCAATATCTCGATGCGGGAACCGATATTTTTACGACCAATACGTTCAATGCCAACGCCATTTCGATGGAAGACTACGGCATGTCTTCGCTCGTACGCGAGATGAACCTCGCCGCCGGGAAGTTGACACGCCTACTAGCCGACGAATACATGAACGAACATCCCGAACGTTCCATCTTCGTAGCCGGATCGATCGGCCCGACCAACAAAACGGCGTCGATGAGTCCCGACGTGAGCGACCCCGCTTTCCGAGCCGTTTCTTACATGGACCTGTTCAAGGCCTATCACGAGCAGGTCAAAGCGCTGATCGACGGGGGTGTCGATCTGGTCCTCTTTGAAACAACGTTCGATACGCTGAACGTAAAAGCCGGTCTCGAAGCGGCTTTAGACGTGATGCAGGATAAAGCTTACGAACGTCCCATCATGCTCTCCCTGACCTTGTCGGGACAGGGAGGACGCACATTCTCCGGTCAGACCCTCGCCGCTTTTCTGGCCTCCGTGCACCATATTCCGCTGATGAGCATCGGACTGAACTGCTCGTTCGGAGCCTCCGATATGAAACCGTACCTCAAAGAACTGGGCGACATTGCACCGTACTTTATCAGCGCCTATCCGAATGCCGGACTACCCAACCAGTTTGGCCGGTACGACGAGACGCCGGAGAAGATGGCTTCTCAAATCAAAGATTTCATCGACGAAGGATTAGTAAATATCGTCGGAGGATGTTGCGGGACAACCCCCGAACACATCGCAAAATATTCGGAGCTGACGGCTCATGCACGGCCTCACACACCCGTGCCTGCGAAGGATACACTTTGGCTCTCCGGACTCGAACTGCTGGAAGTCAAGCCGGAAAACAACTTCCTGAATATCGGCGAACGTTGCAACGTAGCTGGTTCACGGAAATTCCTCCGCCTCGTCAAGGAGAAGAATTACGAAGAAGCATTGACCATCGCCCACAAACAGGTTGAAGACGGCGCCCAAGTGCTCGACATCAACATGGACGATGGTCTGCTCGATGCGGTGGAGGAGATGAGGATATTCCTGAACCTGATCGCCGCCGAGCCGGACATTTCGCGCGTACCGATCATGATCGACTCTTCGAAATGGGAGGTCATCGTACAAGGACTTATGTGCGTACAGGGCAAGAGCATCGTTAACTCCATCAGTCTCAAGGAAGGCGAAGAAGAATTTCTGCAACATGCCGCAAGGATACGCCGACTGGGAGCGGCCACCGTAGTGATGGCGTTCGACGAGCAGGGACAGGCCGACGTTTTCGAGCGTAAAATCGAAGTCTGCGAACGCGCCTACCGTCTGCTGACCGAAAAGGCCGGCTTTCTCCCGCAGGATATTATCTTCGACCCCAACGTGCTGGCCATCGCGACCGGTATGCCCGAACACAACGGCTACGGCCTCGACTTTATCCGTGCCGTGGGGTGGATCAAAAAGCATCTGCCCGGAGCCAAGGTGAGCGGTGGCGTGAGTAACCTCTCGTTCTCGTTCCGCGGAAACAACTACGTCCGCGAAGCCATGCACGCGGTATTCCTCTACCATGCCATCCGCGAAGGCATGGATATGGGCATCGTGAACCCTTCGGCATCGGTCACATACGAAGATATTGAGCCTTCGTTCCGCAACCTCCTCGAAGATGTGATCTTGGCGCGTCGTCCCGAAGCGGCCGAGGAACTGATCGCCTACGCGCAAAGTCATATCGAGCAAGCCTCCGGCGAGCAGGAAAAGGCGCATGACGCATGGCGCGACCAGTCGCTCGACGAGCGACTCGAATATGCGTTGCTGAAAGGGATCGGCGACTTTCTCGAAGAGGATTTGGAGGAAGCCTTGAAACAGTACGGACAAGCCGTCGCCATCATCGACGGACCGTTGATGAACGGGATGAACCGTGTCGGCGATTTGTTCGGTGCCGGAAAAATGTTCCTCCCCCAAGTCGTGAAAACAGCACGCACGATGAAAAAAGCCGTCGCCATCCTTCAGCCGGCCATCGAAGCGCAGAAGACCACGTCGGGGGCGACCAAAGCCGGCAAGGTCGTCTTTGCCACCGTCAAAGGCGATGTGCACGACATCGGCAAGAATATTGTCTCGATTGTCCTGACATGTAATAATTACGAAGTGATCGACCTCGGCGTGATGGTGCCGGCCGAAAAAATCATCGAAACGGTACGCAACGAACAACCCGATCTGCTCTGCCTGTCGGGACTGATCACTCCGTCGCTCGAAGAGATGGTGCATGTAACCGACGAAATGCAGAAGGCCGGCTTCCGTATCCCGATCATGGTAGGCGGTGCCACCACGTCGAAACTGCACACGGCACTGAAAATCGCTCCGCATTACGACCATCCGGTGATTCATGTACTCGACGCCTCACAAAATCCGCTGATCGCGGCCAAACTGCTCAATCCGGCCACTCACGACGCTTACGTAAACGAGCTGACCAACGAGTACGAACAGCTGCGTCAGGCCAAAGCGAACGAAGAGGTGAAGCCGTTACTGCCGTATGCCGAAGCGCAAAAATTCGGGCAGCCCACCGACTGGGCAAACTATATCCCTGTCGTACCGAAGAAGAAAGGTTTGCAGCAAATCGATATCCCCATATCCGAAGTCGTGCCCTACATTAACTGGGTTTTCCTCTTTACGGCATGGCGGATAACCGGCCGTTACGACGATCTGATGCAGTTACACGACTGTCCGGCGTGTCGTGCCGCGTGGATCGAAAAACGTCCGGAAGCGGAGCGGGCCAAGGCGAAGGAGGCCCTGAAACTGTATGACGATGCGCAGGCTGTGTTGAGAAAGCTGATAGCCACCAAAGCATGCTGCAAGGCGCGTTATGGCATCTTTCCTTCAGTCAGCGAAGGTGATAATATCCGCATCGCCGACATGGTCATTCCCGTCTTACGTCAGCAACACCGGAACGCCAAAGGCTTCTGCCTCTCGCTGGCCGATTATGTGATGCCGGCTTCCGAAGGACGCGACGATTATGTAGGCGCGTTTGCGGTGACAGCCGGCGATTGCATGGAGGAGCTGCGCGTACAGTACGAGAAAGAAGAAGACAGCTACCATCTGATGTTACTCCAGACCCTTTCCGACCGTTTGGCCGAGGCTTCGGCCGAGTATCTGCATACGAAAGTACGCCGCGAATACTGGGGCTATGTACCGGACGAAGAAATTTCTTTCGACGATATGATTCGCGTTCGTTATCGGGGTATCCGCCCGGCCGTAGGCTATCCGTCACTGCCCGATCAGGGATTGATTTTCACCTTAGACCGGTTAATCGGGGTTGGCCAGATCGGCATCACGATTACCGAGAACGGAGCGCTCTCCCCTACCTCATCGGTAGCCGGCTTCTACTTCGCACACCCCGAATCCCACTACTTCATCATCGGGCGTATCGGAGAAGATCAGCTGGCAGATTACACTGCCCGCCGCGGCGAAACGGCCGAACATATCAGGAAGTTCGTGGGGAGGCTGACGGAGTAAGCATCACCCGCATCTCGCATCGTCGACAATCGAACTCGAGCCGAAGAGACGTGTCTTTGTATTTCAGGTAAAACGGCTCTTTGTACGGAGACTTCCGCTGATGGTGTACCGGGCACCAGCCCATGCTGTAACGCAGGCAATGCTTGGTATACATCAACGGAACGCCTTCAAGAGGTTTTTCTTCGTACGCACGTTCAAGCCGCTGCACACCGTGCTGCCGATAAAACGCTTCGGCTTCCGAGTTATAAATATTCGCCGTATAATCGAGCGTTTCGGATGGGAATGCGATTGCATCATCGCACGCCGAACGCTTCAGATAGCGGCGCGGATAGCGGATCCGACGCACGGCGAGCAGCTTTTCTACCGCCTCGCGACGCATCTCGCTCAACAACGACGAAGGCACGAAATAGTTTTCGCGTATCGTCACCGTAATATCTTCAGCTTCAAATGGCGTACCGCCGAGTTTCGACAACTGCACGCGGATATTATCGGCCTGTGGCTTACGTGCCAATTCATGCGCAAACGGCCGAACGACCGTCACGCGGGCATCCGTCTCGTCCGTCATGGTTAAAGCAAACCCTGCAGGACAATCGCTCCATTCCATCGTGACATCAATTTTGCGCTCGGCAGACGGTTTGGCCAGCATCGTCTCGAAATCATGATCGAAATTGCGGTACAATACGGTCTTCGATTTTACCAACGGCATCTGAGCGGGAAAGATGCAATGCGCTTCCGTCCGGTTCACGCGAAATCCCTCCAATTCACCCCGTGCATTGAGGAAGACAAGCCCATCCCCATTATGTAAAGGCTTAGCCCCCGAAACGGTCAGCGAACGTCCCTGCACCTCTTTCACCGTGCCGACCGGTTCGCCGATCGACTTGGGCGTATCGAACGACGTAATCTCCGTCTCCCGACCGTGCAAAAAATACCCCGTAAAACCGCGATTGAAACTCTTCTCCGGACGCGGCTCGAACGTGAATGACGAACGCCCGGCAGAAGCACGGAAAAACGCCGGATGCTTTGCGATAATCGCATCTAAACGGCTGCGGTAAAAGGCCGTGATGTTCTTGACATACGACATATCTTTGAGGCGTCCCTCGACCTTGAACGACGTAATGCCGGCATGCATCATCGCTTCGAGGTCGTCCGAACGATTCATATCGCGCAGTGAAAGCAAATGTTTACCGGATGCGATCGTCTTGCCGTCCGCGTCGACCATCGTATAGGGCAGACGACAACATTGCGCGCAGGCGCCACGGTTGGCACTGCGTCCCGTAAGCGCCTGACTCAGGTAACAACGTCCACTGTAACTGACGCATAAGGCACCGTGTACAAACGCTTCGAGCGTTACATTCGGGGCATGTGTGGCAATCTCGCGTATCTCTTCGAGCGTCAGCTCACGTGCCAGCACCACCTGCTCAAAACCCGCACGACCCAAGAATGCCACTTTTTCGGGTGTACAATTATCCATCTGCGTGCTCGCGTGCAGCGGAATCGGCGGAATATCGAGTCGCGTAATCCCCATATCCTGCACAATCAGCGCATCGGCTCCGGCATCATAAAGCCGATGGATCATCCGTTCCGCATCCGACAGTTCGTCGTCTCTGAGAATCGTATTCAGAGCGACATAAATTTTCACATTATATATATGAGCAAAATCGCACAACGCACGGATATCGTCGAGCGAATTACCGGCCGCCGCACGTGCGCCGAACTTGGGCGCACCGATATATACGGCATCGGCCCCGTGCAGCACAGCCTCCTTGCCACAGTGCAGGTCTTTGGCCGGCGCGAGCAATTCAATCGGTCGAGCCTTCATCATTCAGACATCGGGACTGGACAAATCGCCAAGCCGGCTGATGTCGGCAGCGCAAAAAGGAGTTTCCTGATAGACATAGTAGTTCAGCCAGTTCGTAAATAGCAGGTTCGCATGCCCGCGCCAGCGCACCAAAGGTGGCTTCGACGGATCGTCGTCCGTATAATAACCGACAGGCTTTTCAATGGGTAGCCCTTTCGCTACATCGCGCTTATATTCCCCGTCGAGCGTATCGGGAGCATACTCCGAATGACCGGTAATGAAGAACTCGCGCCCCCCGCGCGACATCATCATGTAAACGCCGGCCTCCTCGCTTTCCGAAAGAATTTTCAAAGCCGGCACCCGACTGATATCTTCGCGTCGCACTTCCGTGTGGCGACTGTGAGGCACGTAAAACTCATCGTCGAAGCCCCGGAAAATGGAGAGGTGCGGGGCATTCACCGTATGGCGGAAGATACCGAATTGCTTCGCGGGCAAGTCATGTTTGGGAATACCGTAGAAATGATACAAGGCCGCCTGCGCCGCCCAGCAAATATACAGGGTGGAGGTGACATGCGTACGCGCCCATTCGAGAATCTGTGTCAACTCTTCCCAGTAAGTAACCGCATCGAAAGGCATCTGCTCGACAGGAGCGCCGGTGATAATCATCCCGTCGTAAAAATGGTCGCGCATCTCATCGAAATCTTGATAAAACTCGCGCATGTGCTCGATCGGCGTATGTTTCGGGGTGTGTCCCTTGATCTTCATAAGCTCCAGTTCGACCTGCAAAGGCGAATTGCTGAGCAGGCGCACAAGATCGGTTTCCGTCGTAATCTTCAACGGCATGAGGTTGAGTATGACGACGCGCAACGGACGGATATCCTGCATCGTTGCACGCAACGAATCCATCACAAAAATATGTTCTTTCTTCAACAGCTCAATAGCCGGCAATTTAGAAGGTAAGTTTAATGGCATAACCTAAGTAAATGAGTTATATAAACAAGTAGATCGATTCCCGTCGGCCGGTTACGGGGTATGATGTTTCATCGTGTTCAACAGCATGATTAACGACATGTTCACCGCACGGCGGATATTTTGCTCGCGAACGGATGAGAAACGAAATTCGTTGGAAACGACATCGTTTCCGTGAGCCACGGCGATCCATACCGTTCCGACAGGCTTCTCTGCCGTACCGCCTCCCGGCCCTGCGATGCCGGAAGTAGCCACCGCATAGTCGCAGCCCAAAACCTGCAAGGCTCCGCGTGCCATCTGCTCGACCACCGGCCGGCTCACCGCGCCGTACCGTACCAAATCCGTTTCGGATACATGCAGCAGCCTATGCTTCAACGCGTTCGAGTACGACACCACACTGCCCACATAGTAGTCCGAACTGCCGGCCACAGACGTTAGCGCCGCAGCAATGGCTCCGCCGGTACAGCTCTCGGCCGTTCCGACCGTCTGTCCTCGCGCACGTAACCGCTCACCGACGAGCACCTCCGGCTCCTTATCGCCTTCCGGCTGGATATGTCCGTGCAACATCTGTCCCAGCTCTTTCCGCAAAGCCGCAAGCGTCGTTTCCGCTTCTTCCGGTGTCCGGCTGTATGCCGACAACCGCAAACGGATCATACCGGCCTGCGGCAAATAAGCAAGTTTCACGAACGAAGGCAGGTTCTGCTCAAAATCGGACAGTTCGATCGCCAAAGCCGACTCGGTATACCCCGTTACCCAACACGTATCATGCTTGATATACAAATCCTGACGGAATCTCTTCTTCAGACGGGGTATGACTTCATGCGTCATCAACCACTTCATCTCGGCCGGAACACCGGGCATCGATACAAAGACTTTGCCGTCACGCTCGAACCAGGTGCAGGGAGCCGTTCCCGCTTCGTTCCGAATCACAGTCGCTTTGTCGGGCACCATGGCCTGATTACGGGTCAGCTCGTTCATCACCAGCTTGCGGCGCGAGAAAAGCTGCTCGATATGCGCATATACCTCTTCCGAGAAACGTAACGACGTGTCGAAACAGGCACATAAAGCATGCAGTGTCACATCGTCTTTGGTAGGCCCTAATCCTCCGGTAATCAAAATCACATCGGCACGACCTCCTGCCGCGTTAACGGCTGATACGATATCCTCTTCCCTATCGCCAGTAACCGTCTTATGTACTACCTCGAAACCGTTATCATTCAAGAGCGAACCCATCCATGCCGAATTCGTGTCTACCACCTGCCCGATAAGCAGCTCGTCTCCGATCGTTATAATCTCTACAGTCATGTTCTTTTACGATTGAGCGTTTTCGCTTCGCTGGCTATAATTCTACCCGAGCGAACGGCGTTGCATCCATCGGACAAAAGATCCGGTCTAAGTATTTAAAATAGCCGGTCATGGCCACCATCGCGGCATTATCGGTCGTAAAAGCGTTCGGAGGCAAAAAAATCTTCCAACCGAACCGACGGGCATGGTCATGAAACGCATCGCGCAGACCGGAGTTCGCTGAAACCCCTCCGGCAACGGCAACCTCATGAATGCCGAAATCTTCAACGGCTTTCCGCAATTTGTTCATCAGAATGTCAATGACCGTAGCCTGAAGCGAAGCGCAGAGGTCGGCTTTCCGTTGTTCGATAAAATCAGGATTCGTTTTCAGCTCATCGCGCAACGTATAGAGAAACGATGTTTTCAATCCGCTGAAACTGTAATCGTAACCGGGAATATGCGGTTTACTGAAAGCAAAGGCTTTCGGGTCGCCCTCATTCGCCAACCGGTTGACAACCGGCCCACCCGGATAACCGAGTCCCATCACCTTGGCACATTTGTCGAACGCTTCTCCGGCTGCATCGTCGATGGTTTGGCCGACCACCTCCATCCGGTCGTAGGCATCTACCTTGATAATCTGTGAATTTCCGCCGGACACCAACAGGCAGATAAAAGGGAATGACGGAAAATCGTGATCTTCGGGAGATTGCTTGATAAAATGCGCCAGTACATGGGCCTGCAAATGATTGACCTCAATCATCGGAATCCCCAGCGACAAGGCCAGCCCCTTGGCAAAAGAAGTGCCTACAAGTAATGAGCCTAACAAGCCCGGCCCGCGGGTAAACGCAATGGCACTCAATTCCGACTTGTCGATGCCCGCCCGCTTGATCGCTTCCGAAACGACCGGCACAATATTCTGCTGATGCGCCCGCGATGCAAGCTCCGGCACCACACCTCCATACGCCTCGTGCACGGCCTGACCTGCGATCACATTCGAAAGCAGTACCCCGTCACGGATCACGGCGCACGACGTATCATCGCACGAAGATTCAATCCCCAATATCGTTACATTATTTTTTGTCATACTAAAGTCTTCGGTTTCGCTTAACGAAAATTAGGGCACAAAATAACAAAATCTATGGCGATAATGATTAGTTTTGTGAGTTAAATTTGATTTTCAGGCCGTTCATATAAACAGATAGCGATATTAAAGCATTAAAATACATCGTTATAACAGCGCTTATCATCGGGTGGATCGGCTATGCGTTTCCCGCATTGCTGCTGCATATCCCGATGGTACAGGAAAAGATCGCATCGGAGGCAGAGAAAGCACTCTCCGCCCGACTCAACGTGCCCGTTAGCGTAGGAAAGGTCGATATCGAATGGTTGAATCGTCTCGTACTGGGAGATGTTTCCATCGACGATCAAAACGGACGGAAGCTCTTTGAGGCCGATCATATCTCGGCCGGATTCAAAATCTGGCCGCTGCTCCACGGAGAATGGGTTTTCACGACCGTCCGCCTGTTCGGCTTCTCGCTTAACATCGAACGGGAAACGCCCGACAGTCCTCTAAACCTGCAATTCGTGATCGATGCTTTCGCATCGAAAGACACGCTCCCTAAAACCAGCATCGACCTACAGATCAAAACCATACTGATTCGGCGGGGCAGCCTCAAATATGATGTGCTCAGTATGCCTCATCCGGTCAATCGATTCAGCACCGGACACATCCGTCTGGACGAGATAAACGGCAAAATTGTCTTGCCGGCCTTGCGCAACCATGAACTTTCCGTCGAGGTTCACAAGCTCAGTTTCGAAGAGCAGTCGGGTCTGCGGCTCAACAAACTGTCTGCTTTCGTAACCGGCAGTCAGGATAGCGTTACCCTCCGAGAGCTAAAGGTACAGCTGCCACAAACCCAATTAGATATTCCAAAAGCTTCCGTCCGGAGCAGCATCGACAGACTGCTGAAAGGACAGACAGACGCCCCGGTAGAACTACAAATCGCGCCTTCCCGTATCCAGCTCAAAGATCTTTCGGCATTTGTACCGGCCTTTCAAAACGCATCGGAACCGTTTCAACTATCGGCCTCCGCATCAGGTACAATCGACAATCTGACCGTTCGTGACTTGACGGTAAGACAAGGCCGTACATTGTCGCTAAAAGCACAGATGAACCTGAAAAGCATCTGGCATCCGGAAAAAAGTTATTTATTCGGACAGGTAAGCTCCTTACAACTGGCATCCGAAAGCTTAGGCAGAATCATCAATAACTTCCAAGAAACGACCGTCTCGCTTCCCGCGCCCATTAATCAACTCGGAATGATCCACTTCACCGGAGAAATATCCGGATTCATCGACCAGCTGGTGGCTTTCGGAAAACTGTCTTCCGACATCGGCTCGCTTGAGATGGATATGCTCATCGGCCGGCGACGGGAGCAACCCTCTGCGACATATCTGAAAGGCAAAATCGCATCGTCCGAATTGGATCTCGCACCGCTGTTCAACGAGAACAATCCGTATGGAAAAGTGCGATTCAATGCGGAGTTGGATGCATCCAAACCGGCCAACGGAGGGTTTTCGGGCACCGTCCAGGCCAAAATCGACCGGTTCGAATACGCAAAATATACCTACGAAAAGATTTTACTTTCCGGCGGTTTCGGCCCGAAAGCATTCAACGGAACCATTCGCATCGACGACCCGAACGGAAAACTTCATGCCGAAGGACTTTTCAACAACAACGGAGAACAGTCGGAATTCAACTTCTCCGCCACGTTGGAACATTTCCGTCCGGACAAGCTGAACCTCACCGAAAAATACGATTCACCGGAACTTTCGTTCCAAGTAAACAGCAACATCACCGGTAACCATATCGATAATTTCCAAGGACAGATTACCATCGATAACCTTTCCTTCCTAACCCGTTCGGACAGTTTCTTTCTGAATACAGCATACATCCATGCCGCGGGAAGATCGTCAGACCGCAGACTGACGGTTGCTTCGGATATATTGAACGGCGAAGTATCCGGCGCTTATTCCTTCTCTCATCTCTTCCCCTCGTTACTCAACCTCGTTCGTCCCTATCTTCCCTCACTGAGCACGGCCTTCCCTCCCGACATCCCGATCGGAGAGAACAGTTACTCGTTCATGATCAACATCGAAAATACCGAACGACTCTCTAAAACACTGAAGCTCCCGGCCGCGTTGCTGGCTCCGTCACGCATCTTCGGGCACTACGACAACCCAAGTGGCCGGTTTCATCTGGATGCTTCATTGCCCCGGTTCACAGTCGCCCGTTCGGTCTTTGAAAATGGTTCCGTCGCATTAAGCAATCCCAACGGCTCTATGCAGGCAGATATCAAAGCGACTCAATTGCAACAGAAAGGTTCTCAAAATCAGATACACATCCAGGCCGATGCGGCCGACGACCGATTGAGGACTTCGCTCACACTGGAAAACAACCGGAAAGACGGAGTTAAAATCGCCCTCTCCTCCTCCACGCAATTCTCCATCACCGAAGAGAACGGAAAGAAAAGGTTGCTTTCAAACATTTCGATCGAACCCAACAGAGTCATCGTCAAAGATTCGACTTGGCATATCCAACCGGCCTCCATCACGATCGATAAAGAAAAGATATTCGTTGACAACATCCACCTGTCTAAAGGCGATCAATACCTCCGCATCAACGGAACAATCTCTTCCGGCAAGCCTCAGGAAACGCTTACACTCGATTTGAACGACATTGAATTGAGCTATATCTTCGACATTGTCAACATCCCCGCCCTGCAATTCGGAGGAAGAGCGACCGGAACCGTCCGCCTCAACGACCTTTACGGAAGTCGTATCATCAATACCAACTTAGAGGTGCAGGATTTCTCGTTTAACCAGGTCGTACAAGGGCGACTGAACCTGTTCAGCGAGTGGGATAACGATCAAAACGGCATCCTGCTGCTGGGCACCATCTACAAAGATCGCTCCACATGGACCGACGTAAACGGATACATTTATCCGGTAGGCGAGAAAGAAGGGCTCTCCCTCTATTTCGACGCGAAAGACTTGGATATCGGCCTGTTGCGGCCATATCTTAGTTCCTTCACCCAAACATTCGAAGGCAGCTGCTATGGCAATCTGCATTTGTACGGGCCTTTCTCCGAGCTATCGTTCGAAGGGAAGGCGCTGATCCGAAACGGCCGTATCGGCGTCGATTTTCTCCATACGGTATATGCTTTCTCCGATTCGGTTTTTCTGACTCCCACCTCCATCGAGGGCCGGAATATTGTGATTCAGGATAAGCATGGCAATAAAGGGGCGGTCGACTTTACCGTGCAGCACCAGCACCTCGAAGATTTCGGTTTTTCAGCCGACATCAAGGCGGAGAAGTTGTTGCTATACGATGCTCCGGAAAGGATAAACCCCACCATCTACGGCACATTGCACGGAACAGGAAATGCCAGTATCAGAGGGACGGAACGACTTATCCATATCAATGCGAACATGCGAAGTGACCGCAATACGACCGTCGGCTTCAACTTTGCCAACGGATCATCGGCCGAAGAGTACGACTTTATCCGCTTTAAAGACCGTACGACCATAAAAGACCGTACGATTCCCCAAGCAACCGCACAGGCGACCGATGAGGACGAAGGAACAGAAATTCGCATCAACATCGTTGCCGACGTAACTCCAGACGCCAAGCTGGAGCTGATTATCGACCCCGTCAGCGGAGACAAAATTAAAGGCGACGGAAACGGTAATCTGCAAATCCAATACGGCACAAGCACGAACGTGGCCATGTACGGAGGATATACCATCCGTGAGGGAAACTACAATTTCAGTCTGCAGCAATTAATCCGCAAAGAATTTAAGATCAGAGAAGGAAGTCGCATCGATTTTCGTGGCGACCCGCTCAATGCCCTACTCAATCTGGATGCAAGCTATAACGTAAAAGCCAACATCGAAGATTTGGATGAACGATTGGCGATAGAAAACGGCATTCAACGTAACATCCCCGTCAACTGCCTGCTAAAACTGAACGGACGGCTGCAAAACCCGACGATCTCGTTCGATATGGAGTTTCCGAATTCAAGTCATGAGCTGGCGCGGCAAGTGCGTTCGTTCATCGGCACGGAAGATATGATGACGCGGCAAATCGTCTACCTACTTGTACTCAACAAATTTTATACGCCGGACTACTCGAAAAATGCGTATCGATCGAATGAGTTCGGCGCCATGGCCTCTTCGGCTTTGTCGTCGCAGCTCTCCGGCATCCTGAACAGCCTGACGGATAAGGTGCAGATTGGAACGAACTTCCGCTCGCGTCAGGACGGTATCAGCGATACCGAGTTCGAGATGCTCCTGTCAAGTCAGCTACTAAATAATCGCCTGCTGTTCAACGGCAACTTCGGCTATCGCGACAATTATATCCAGCGTAACGCGTTCGTCGGAGAGTTCGATCTGGAGTATAAACTGACGCCTTCGGGCGAAATCCGTCTGAAAGCCTATAGCCATGCCAACGACATGTATTACCGGTACAACCTCAAATCGCCTACCCGACAAGGGGTCGGACTGATGTTTCACAAGGACTTTTCTACGCTTTCGGAAATTTTCCGGAGAAGAAAGGAGCGCACGGCAAACTGACACGATAGACCACCAACGTCGTTCGTTTGTTCTTCAGAACAGGATACCGACAGACATGCTCAGGCCACTCAAATATTTACTCATACGCATCGACGAAGCGGGCGAATTCCGATCATACGAAAAAGGTTCAAAATCGGAATGCAGCTGCCTTAATCCGTATTCATAGCCGATATCAAATACCAGTTTACCGATCACGACTTCCACTGCCGTATAGACAGCCCAATGATAAGGCGACGTATCTCCCTTATATGAGAAAGAAGTATGCGACCCGTTCGGCGTAAAACGTACGTCGTAGTTATACTTCAGTTTGCCTCCCCCGATTACACTTAAAATATAAGGATTTTGTTTAATCAGATGGTAGCCGATCACCACCGGTACTTCAAGCGATTGCACCTGCATCGTCATCGATTGCGGAAATTCCATCGCTCCTTCGTTCGTCTGTGCCGAAGCGGGACGGATTACATCGAACGAGATGTCTCCTTTCGAGTAGTTCCACGACGCCGATGGCTGAACAAAAAAACGATCCACATTGACACGCACAAAAAAACCAGCCGTATAACCGACACTGTGCTTCAAATGAATCTCTTCGAGCATGACGCCATCCAGATCGATCGATGAGATATCCGTTTGCATCGCTTTCAGCCCGACTTTCAAACCCAGATTAAATCTTTTATCTTCCTGTTTGACAAGCGGATGTGCTACCATCTCACCGAAGCAGATCGTACCGAGCAACAAGAGAAGCACCCTTTTCATACACCTACTTTTTCTTCTTCACCGACCAGCCGAAGAAACCGAGCAAATCGCCCAATCCGTAGTACTTTCCATGCGCATATGCCAACAAATCGGCCTTCTGCATATCGAAAGCGCCGGTTTCGGGATCAAGGTATTTCTCGTCGGCTTTCACATTGACCACATCCGAGATAAACATATCGTGCGAACCGAGGGCCATCACTTCTTTTACCCGACATTCGATACAAAGCGGCGATTCTTCAATCAACGGGGCACGGACAACAGAAGCCCGTCCGGGAGTAAGCTTCATCTCCTCGAATTTCCGATGATCTTTTCCCGAAACAACGCCACACCAGTCTGTCGCAAACGCCATATCGCGGGTTGTCAGGTTAATCACATATTCCATATTCTTTTTCAGAATAGGATACGAGAAGCGTTCGGGACGCACCGAAATATAACACATTGGCGGATTCGTGCAAATCGTCCCGATCCAACTTATCGTCAAGATATTGTATTCCGACGGTTCGCTGCCGCACGAGATCATCACCGCCGGCAGCGGATAAATCATGGTTCCCGGTTTCCAGTCTTGTTTCATTGTCTGCGGTTTATGATACAGGCTCTTTTTGCGAGCCGTATGAAATTATTTAATCGTAATCTCTTCCTTATTCGCCTTACGTTCGCAATAGCGGCATTTAACAGCGCCCGTCTCTTTATCCGTCACGTAAAAATGCGACTTCATCGGCTCATTGTTCGTGATACACTTGGGGTTGTTGCATCGGATAATGTCGATCAGTTCGTCGGGGAGGCTGACACATTTTTTCTCGACAACTTCATAATCACGGATGATATTCAGTACGACATTCGGTGCAACGAGCGCGATACGGTTGATCTCGTCTTCCGCAAAGAACTTATCGGCAATCTTGATCATGCCTTTGCGCCCCATCTTCTTACTCTCAAAGTTATTCCCGATCGTAATGCGGTTATCCATCTTGTCAAGTCCAAGCAGCTCAGCCACCTTAAACAGCTGTGCCGGAGGAATATGGTCTATAGCCGTGCCGTTTTCGAGCGCAGCCACCTGCAATTCTTTTCGTTTTCCTTTATCTGACATCTTTCTTCTCGGTTAATTGTCGATTTTTGTCTTTATATCAATGCCCAGCACGTCGCAGATGATCGCCTCGCGGGTAAACAGACCGTTGCGTGCCTGCTGAATATAATACGCTTTCGGATTGTCGTCCACATCGTAGGCAATCTCGTACACCCGCGGTAGCGGATGGAGCACGCGCAGATTCGGGCGCGAATGCTCGAGCATCTTGTTATGCAGAATATAAACATTTTTGACACGCTCGTATTCAACGATATCTGTAAAGCGCTCGCGTTGTACGCGCGTCATATAAAGAATATCCGTCTCATTGATAATCTCCTCCGAAAATACCGTGTGTTCATGAAACTCGATGCCGTGCATCCGACAGAAATGTTTCTGTTCTTCCGGCATCTTCAACTCTTCCGGAGCAATAAAATGAAACGTCGGATGGAAGTGCGACATACCGACAATCAGTGAATGAATCGTACGTCCGTATTTCAGGTCGCCCACCATCGTGATGGTCAGGTTATCGAGGGTTCCTTGCGTTTTCTTGATCGAATAGAGGTCGAGCAACGTCTGCGAAGGATGTTGATTGGCACCGTCGCCGGCATTGATGATAGGCACTTTCGTCACTTCGGAAGCATAGCGTGCTGCTCCTTCAAGATGGTGGCGCATAATGATCACATCGGCATAGTTGCTGACCATCAGAATCGTGTCTTTAAGGGTTTCCCCTTTCGACGAGCTGGTAGTCGACGCGTCCTGAAAACCGATAACGCGCCCGCCCAGACGGTTCACCGACGTTTCGAAGCTCAGACGCGTACGCGTCGACGGTTCGAAAAAGAGCGTGGCCGCGATCTTGCCATCCAGCAGTCGACGGTCGGGATTCTCCTCAAACTTTCGGGCGTTCTCAAGAATGCGCAGAATATCTTCTTTCGCACACTGGTCGATCGATACTAAACTTTTATTTAACATGACAGGATGATTGTATGGCCACAAATGTAAGAAAAAAAATTCATCTGCCGCGAAGCCGTAGAAAGAAGTTTTTCGCATGAAAAAAATCGTTCGGCATCCGAAGAGCACTGAACGGGATGGAAGTTGCCGATGACTGCACGGAGCACTCGTCCTACTTCCCCAAACAAAACTCAAACATCCAACAGCAAAACAGAATAGGAGTCACTTCTTTTCATTTTGTTCGACAATCTTCGTCAGTTCTTTCTCGACCTCCTCAACAGTTGGGAGAGACGACTTAAGATTATCAGGAATGGCTTTACTAAGCTGATAGTCGCTCACGCCTATGGGCTGGTCGTAACCTGAAAGCGCATATTGAGCGACCACCTTATCACCACCATTACAGAGCAGGAGACCGATGGTTTTGTTGTCGTGTTCGCCACAGAGCACGTCATCTACCACATTGATATAGAAGTTGAGTTGACCTGCGTATTCAGGTTTGAATGGAGTGGCTTTTAGCTCGATAACCACATAAGCGCGGAGTTTGATGTTATAGAGAATGAGATCGACATAAAAATCGCTATCACCCACTTGGAAGTGTTTCTGTTGTGCTACAAATGCAAAGCCTGCACCCATTTCCAAAAGGTATTTGGTAATGTGTGAGACAAGCTGTCGCTCAATGTCACGCTCGGCTATTCGTTCGGTCTGCCCCATCAAATCAAAGATGTAGGGGTCTTTGAGTAGATAATTCGCCAGATCGCTCTGTGGTGCCGGGAGTCTGGTGGTGAAATTGCTTACTTTCTTTTCTGTGATCTGTCGCTCGAAAAGTTTTGTATCAAGCTGCGTTTGCAGGACATTACTACTCCAACCCAACTCAACCGACTGGGATATATACCAATATCTCTCACCAAGAGGAAGATTACGATTAAGCAGTATGACGTGGCTCGCCCAATTCGTCCGCGACACGGCGGAACGCTTGAAAATTGCTTCGATCTCGTTGATATCTAATTGAAAGAGATTGCTAAGCGTGCAGGCAACAGCTCCAAATTGTGCAACAGGCTCTTGCACAATCACAGACAACGGACTCTCAACATGTTCAATTAATGCAAGAGGTTCTTGCACGAATTGATTGAGCTCATTCGTAAGAATCAAAACCTTTTCGACAGAAGGCGTCTCAAGAGCATGCTCTACTGCGACAAGTTTACGCAAAACCGCAAGAGGATACGCCTTAGCGAATTGGCACATATAGAAAATATTCCTGCGAGAATAACCTTTCTTATCAGGATAATGCAAACGAATCGTTTTGGAGAGATTGTCTATGACCTTACTCCCCCAACCTTCTTTCTTTTGATGATAGAGGATGAAATGGCCGATTTTCCAATAGTGGAAAAGCATATCAGCATTAGCAGAGGTGATGAGTCGTACTTGTGTCTGCTCTATATCCAACCCGATAGCTCGTACTACGGGATCAAGGTCTTTCTGTTCGGGCTTCTGTTTCCTGTTACTCATATCGTGATGCTCATACAATCTTGGACACAATGTTTTCTGCACCCAAAAATACATCTAAAAACCCAAATAGCCAAAGATGTTTTTCAAAGCTCATGTTCGTCAAATAGACTTGCAACCTATTAAAGAACGAACAACTTAAACACATCATCCTCTCTGAGGGAACAAAAGAACGCCTTACACGCTGCCAACAGATGGAGGTGGTTGCTCGTTGTCCGGTATCTGCCAATAGGCTTCGGAATCATCATCCGGTTCTTCGTCTTCGCCTTCAAAAGGATCGGGTGGAGGCGGCGGGCCCCAGCCACGCACATAGATCGCCAGCACGATGCCGGATACCAAACCGGAAAAATGTCCTGCCCACGAGATCGTCGTATGCTTGTAGAGCGAGGGAAAGAACGCCCATACGAACCCGCCGTACAGAAAAGCGACTAACAAGGCGAAAGCCATCTGGCGAGGCACGCGCCGAATCAGTCCAGTGACAAAATGAAACGCCGCCAGCGCATAGATCACTCCGCTCGCTCCGATATGGATCGAACCGGCCGAAGCAACGCTCCACGTAAACAATCCGCTCATCAGATAGAGGTAAACGAAAATCGTCCGGCTTTTTTTGCGATAGAACAGAATAAGTCCGAAGGTGAGCACCCATAGCGAAGGCATGTTGGAAAGCAGATGATCCCATCCGGCATGCAGCAACGGCATTGTAAGAATGCCCGGCAGTCCCCGAAACTCATGCGGTGCCAGTCCGAAACGTTGCAGCCGTAGCGAAAAGCATACATTGACGATATGTACCACACACGGTACAGCGATCAAAAGACTTGCATACAACGCGGCGCGGCGTGTTTCTTTTTTATCGTTGTCTTCCATCACGAAGCAAAGATACGACTTCCAGCTTTATTTTCGGCACAATAAACGTTTTCGGCCGGGCTACCACTCCGGTATCTGCATTGAAAAAGACAACTTGGGACGGTCTATGGTGTTCCGGCGGATACCCTTTTTCGCGTTGTTCCGCAACACCGTGCGGTTATTTCTGTTGAATCGTTTATTTTTGCATTCGGATTAAATTACAATAATATATGAGATTAATACAAGTATGGAGCTTGCTATTCAGTTTCGCGTGGAGCGGATGCTTTGCGGAAACAGCACCGGAGAAGTACAACAGCGAAATGATTGCGGAACGTAGAATATCAGCTTTCTTTTCCGATCGCCTGGCAGGTAAAAGCACGACATTCGAAGAAAAGAAGCCCCTGAATCTTTGGGAGGTCGAACAAAAACGTCAATGGGTCTGGGAGGCGTGGGAAGCAGCCAATCAAGCATTTTCCGAAGAAAAGCTGATCAGTCTGAAGCCCTTGTCGGAAAAATCGTCAGGTCGCTGGACGTTACCCGAAAACCTGGAACGTGATGCCGTCATGCCCTACTATTGGGGAACCAAAGGAGACAATAAGCCCAAGGAAGGTTTTCCGCTCTACCTGTATCTGCACGGTTCGGGCGATAAGCGTCAGGAGTGGGCAACAGGGCTGACCCTTTGCACCCGGTTCGACGATGCTCCTTCGGCCTATTTCATTCCTCAGATACCGAATGAAGGCGAATATTATCGCTGGTGGCAAAAGGCCAAGCAGTTTGCATGGGAGAAACTACTGCGACAGGCGCTTGTATCAGGACTGATCGATCCCGACCGGATGTATATCTTCGGCATCTCCGAAGGAGGATACGGCAGTCAGCGGCTCGCATCGTTCTATGCCGACTATCTGGCCGGCGCCGGACCGATGGCGGGAGGAGAGCCGCTCAAGAACGCTCCGCCCGAGAACTGCCGTAACATCGCCTTCTCGTTACTCACAGGCGCGGACGACAAGGGGTTCTACCGGAATACATTGACATCGTATGTACAGGAGGCTTTCCGGCAACTCCACACGCAAGACCCCAAGCATTTCGTGCATCGCATCGAACTGATTCCCGGCAAAGGACACAGCATCGATTATCAACTGACGACCCCGTGGCTGAAACAGCATGTACGCAATCCGCATCCGAAGCACGTGACGTGGGAAGACTACGAAATGGACGGCCGACGCCGTCAAGGCTTTTACAACCTCTACCTTCCCGAACGAACGGACAACGCCGGACGGAAACGCTACGAGATGAACATCGAGGATAACACGATCGCCCTGCAAATCGACGACGTTGCGTACGAGACGACCGAAACCGATCCGCGCTGGGGCATCGAAATGAAATTCAAGAAACATTACAGCCCTTCGCATAAGGGCAGGCTGATCCTTTATCTGTGCAACGAACTGGTCGACTTGAACCGCGAAATAACCGTAACGGCGAACGGCAAGCAAGTATTCAAAGGCACCGTCACTCCCGACCTGAAACATCTGGTAAACAGTTGTGCCGTATTCTTCGATCCTCACCGGCTCTATCCCGCTGCGGTCGAAGTCGTATGGTGATCCGGAAGCGAACGGAAAGCATAATCTGAAAAAAAGGACTATTTTTGCGGCATGGTTTCCCGACTCAAATCGACATGGACATACTGACGAAAATCATTTCCCCTTTTTTTGCACGGCGACAACGCGTAATCGAATCGTTCGGAAAGCGCGCCGTCGATATCCAGCGGCAGCAGTTGTGTTACCTGCTCGACAAGGCGCGTAACACCACTTGGGGAAAACGTTATGCCTTTGCCGAAATTTCCGGGTACGAGACCTTTCGCGAACGTGTCCCGCTTCAGGATTATGAAGACTTGCACCCGTTCATCGAACGGATGATCAACGGCGAGAAAGACGTGCTGTGGCCTTCGACCGTGCGATGGTACGCCCAAAGCAGCGGCACGACGAACGACCGCAGTAAATACATTCCCGTCACCCCCGACATTTTGCACCGCTGCCATTATGCGGGAGGCTTCGACACCGTCGCGTTATATCTGCATAACCGCCCCGACACCCGTTTTTTCTCGAAAAAAGGACTGATCCTTGGCGGGAGTCACAGCCCCTCGCCCCTGAACGAGCGGGCACATTGCGGCGACCTCTCGGCTGTCCTGCTGCAAAACCTGAATCCGCTCGTCAATCTGGTACGCGTGCCTCACAAAGAGATCATCCTAATGGACGAGTGGGAGAAGAAAATCGAGGCGATTGTGGCAAACACATGGAAGGAGGATGTTGTCAGTCTTTCCGGTATTCCCTCGTGGATGCTCGTGCTGATCAAAGCCGTTTTGCAACATGAGGGCAAAGAAACGCTGCACGAAGTGTGGCCGAACCTCGAAGTCTTTTTCCACGGCGGAGTGGGGTTCGAACCGTATCGCGCACAATACGAGCGGCTGATCCCGTCGGACCGGATGCACTATATGGAGACGTACAACGCCTCGGAAGGGTTCTTCGGATTACAGGATGACCCGTCGGACAAGAGCATGCTGTTGATGCTCGACTACGGAGTGTTCTACGAATTTATTCCGATGGATGAGCCCGGACAACTGGACGATGGGATAGCCATCCCGCTCGAAGCGGTCGAGACCGGCGTAAATTACGCGATGGTCATCACCACGGCCGGCGGGCTTTGGCGCTACCGCATCGGCGACACGGTGCGCTTCACGTCTACTTTCCCGCACAAATTCGTGATCACGGGGCGTACCCGTTTTTTTATCAATGCTTTCGGCGAAGAGTTGATGGCGGACAATACCGAGAAAGGCATCCGCAAAGCTTGCGAAAAGACCGGCGCCGTCGTGAGAGCGTACACGGCTGCTCCCCTGTTCCTGCTCGACAAAGCGAAAGGACGTCATCAATGGATGGTTGAATTTGAGACACCGCCGGCCTCGATCGAAACATTCGCCAACGCCTTGGACGAGGCCTTGCAGACGCTTAATTCCGATTACGCGGCAAAGCGTTACAAAGAAATCTCCCTGCAAGCACTCGAAATCATTCCCGCCCGCGAGCATCTGTTTTACGACTGGCTCAAAAAGCGCGGCAAATTGGGTGGACAACACAAAGTTCCTTGCCTGAGCAACAGCCGGGAAATGATCGACGAATTATTGTCGATGAACAGCTGATCACGGAAAAAAGACCTCGCGTAAAGTCGGAAACTATCTGTATTCTTCGAGCAGGGTGCGGATATAAGCCATTTTGTTTTCCTGATCCCACGAATACGTTTTGCTGTTCTGTTGCAGAAATTCGAGCAGAAGCAATGATTTTTCCAATAGGTCATAGCGCTGCGAGATATCTTTTTTAATCAGCGCGTCACGGTAGAGCAATTCCGAGAGCATGCGCATCTTGGCGAGCGCTTTCTGTTCGCTGTTTTCCGTCCACAGGTCATCGAGTAAATCTTCTTTTTCGATTTCATAGAAATGATGTGCCGGGCAACGGAAAAACTGCTCATAGATGGCGTCATAACGCGCCTGCATTTCGGCCGTAGCCGCCGCGTCATCGCCATCGCTGCGCCGTACCACCTTGGCGATGGCTTCGAAAAACTCCTGTAAAATTTTCAGAATGTAATCTTGTTCTATCATTGTCCCTGTCGTTTACCTTATCTATCGAAACACAAAAGTAGGAAACATGGAAAGATCTGCCAAATCCCGGCGTGGCCAATCGGTTTGCCCATATCGGCATGTCCTTCCGCTCTTTGCGCAACCCAGATTCCGCAATAGAAGAAATAAGCATGAATTTCATTCAGGCCTTCAGCCCTTGTATGCCCTGCGGGCGTTGAGTTGTTGAAATGTTTATTTGTTGAGTTGTTTATTT
>NZ_JAUMYS010000098.1 GCF_030528505.1 Tannerella sp. | reverse complement strand
AAGGATGTTTTTCCTGATGGACAAACAATTTTGTCTGATCCGGAATTTCCAAGTTTTACAAGGCGAAGAAAATTGGGCTTTTTAAGGGACGACTATCTATCTCCAAACACATCCAATATTTTTCCGTACCTTTGTCGCTCATGGGAAAAAACAAATTACAAAAGTTTGCGGAGATGGAAGCGTTACCGAACGTCTTCCAATACCCGTATGCAGTGTTGCAGACATTGGGAGACTGTCCGTTGAAAGGCCGCTGGCATGCGGAAGTGTTTAGAAACAAACAACCGATCGTTCTTGAATTAGGATGCGGACGCGGCGAGTACACCGTTGGGCTGGGACGCCTTTTCCCCGAAAAAAACTTTATCGGAATCGATATCAAGGGCGCACGCATGTGGGCCGGAGCCAAAGAAGCCTTCGGAGCAAAAATGACGAATGTCGCCTTTTTGCGCACGGAGATTGAACGGATCAGTCATTTCTTCACTCCCGGCGAAGTCGCCGAACTATGGCTCACCTTTCCCGACCCACAAATGAAGAAAGTGAACAAACGACTTACAAGTACGCGTTTCATGCGTATGTACAGCGAAATTCTTCGTGCCGACGGGCTCATTCACCTCAAGACGGACAGCCATTTCATGTTCACCTATACCAACGAAATGATAAAGATCAACCATCTGCCTGTGCAGGCATGCACCGACGACCTTTATCACTCAGACGCTGCCGACGATATCCTTTCTATCCGAACATATTACGAACAACAGTGGCTCGAACGCGGTTTGAATATCAAATACCTCCGCTTCGTCTGCCAACCGCGCGAAACATGGATCGAACCTGACGTAGACATTGAACCCGACGCCTACCGCAGCTATAACAGAAGCCGGCGAGCAGGCTCACAAACCTATAAATAAAACAACATATATGACACTTTATCCGAAATTAATTCTGGAAGCGCTTGAAAAAGTACGCTACCCGGGCACCGGCAAAAACCTCGTCGAAGCCGGAATGGTCGAAGACGACATACGTATCGAAGGATCCAAGGTATCGTTTACACTCATCTTTGAGAAACCGAACGATCCGTTTATTCAGTCCGTTGTCAAAGCGGCCGAAACATCTATCCTCACCTATATATCGCCCGATATCGACATCAAAGGAAATATCTCGGTCAAAGCCTTGCAGGAAAAACGTCCCGAACCGGAGAAGCTGCTTCCCGACGTAAAAAATATCATCGCCGTAGCCTCCGGAAAAGGGGGAGTGGGAAAGAGCACCGTCTCGGCCAATCTCGCCGTGGCACTGGCCGCCGAAGGATACAGCGTCGGACTCCTGGATGCCGATATTTTCGGACCGTCACAGCCCAAGATGTTTAACGTCGAAGAGGCCCGCCCGGTACTCGAAAAAGTAGGAGGCCGCGATTTAATACGCCCGGCCGAGAACTACGGAGTCAAACTGCTTTCCATCGGTTTCTTCGTCGACCGCAACGATGCCATAGTATGGCGTGGCGCCATGGCTTGCAATGCACTCAAACAATTGATTGCCGACGCCAATTGGGGTGCACTCGATTACCTGCTGATCGATCTGCCGCCGGGTACAAGCGATATTCACCTGACCCTCGTGCAGACACTCGCCATTACGGGTGCCGTCGTTGTGAGTACCCCTCAGCAGGTCGCACTGGCCGACGCACGCAAAGGGATCAGCATGTTTCTGGGTGAGAAAGTAAACGTTCCCGTACTGGGTCTTATTGAGAATATGGCATGGTTCACTCCGGCCGAGCTGCCGGAAAACCGATACTACATATTCGGAAAGGAAGGATGCAAACAGTTGGCCGAAGAACTGAATGTCCCGCTACTCGGACAGATTCCGCTCGTGCAAAGCATCTGCGAAAGCGGAGATTCCGGAGCACCGGCCGCCTTGAACCCCGACACGATCACGGGAGCTGCGTTCCGTCAACTGGCCGCCAACGTCGTGGAACGGATCGAATATCGGCATAAACATCTGGCTCCCACCCAGCGGGTCATCATCCAATCGTAAAATAAACCGTAGGGATAGGAACATAAAAAAGGGCTGCGTCAACATGTTTTTTTGTAACGCAGCCTCTTTCTCTTATATTTTCATGTCTTCAAACTTTCACCCCGCACGATTAGCCACCACGTCTGTCGCCTCTTCCTTTTCGGACATAGGAGCGCTCAATGTCTGACGGTATAATGCCTCGTCGGACAAGATATCCAATGCTTTCTGCAAGGCTTTGTCACCTTTCAGGCTTTCGATAAGCTCTCCCTCCTGATAGTAATACCGCTTGATAATCTCGGTTGTGATAAGCTTTTTAATATCTTCCTTATACCGTTCGAGGTCACGCTCCAAATCAGGTTTAAGTTGCGCTTCGAGCGCCGCAAAAACCGTTGTATCTTCGGCTAAATACCCTTCAAATTCAGCCACCTCTTTGAGGCTCTTCAACGCCTTCTCACTCTGCCGGTCGTACGTAAACTTCGCCTCTTTCAGACGTTGCTTAAAGACTTCGTAATCCGCCTCCGGATAGACAAATTCTTCGGCCGGTGCGATAGTCGGATGTGCCTGTACCCACTCGGTGACGTAATCAAACAACGTATAATCGCTCAACAAATAATACAACATGGTCGGCGTCTTCTTCTCCTCCACTTCAAAATCGGGGCGGACACCTCCTCCGTCCCGTACGGGACGCCCTTTCGAGGTATAAAAAACCGACGTCAAGCTGTCGGGGATAGCCGAAACACTCCCGTCCGTATGACGATGGGTATAGTCCATGTGCTGAACGCATCGTCCGCTGGGGATATAATATTTGCTCATCGTCACTTTGACATTGCCGTCGTAAGGCAGATTGCGTGTCGATTGGACGAGTCCCTTCCCGAACGATCGGTTGCCCACCAGCACCGCGCGATCCATATCCTGCAACGCTCCGCTGACAATCTCGGCCGCCGATGCCGAACTTCCGTTAATCAGCACCACGAGGGGAATGACCGTATCGATCGGTTCGACCGTGGTACGATACGTACGATCCCACTGTTTAATTTTACCTCGCGTCGAGAGTACCTCCCGTCCTTTCGGTACGAAATAATTCACGATCTGAACGGCACTGGGCAACAAACCTCCGCCGTTATCGCGCAGGTCGAGAATCAACGAGGTGATTTGATAACGTTTTTTCAGGTCTTCGAAAGCCTCTTTTACCTCCTGCGCACTCTTTTCCCTGAATCCATCGAGGTAGATGTATCCCGTCCGATCGCCGTAAACACCGTAATGCACAACTTGTTTAAGCATCACCTGCTTGCGTATCACTTCGAATTTGCGCGGTTTCTTTTCGCCCGGACGCTGGATTTTCAATACCACCTTCGAGTTGGGCACGCCTTTGAGCAATTCGCTTACCCTTTCGCTGGTGGCCTTCGTAACGTCGGCCGTATCGATGCCCAAAATCCGGTCGCCGGCTTTGAGTCCGGCCAGTGCGGCAGGCATCCCCTCGAACGGTTCGGTGATAATTACTCCGCCGTCACGCGAACGGATATAAGCCCCTACCCCGCCATATTCACCGGAGATCAACATTTTCATGTTGTCCATCTCCTGCTCGGGAAAGTACTCCGTATACGGATCCAGACCTTTCAGCATGGCATCGATACCACGGCGCACCATCTTATCGACCTCGACCGAGTCGACATAAAACATATCAACCTCTTTCACAAGCGCATTGAGAATCTCCAGCTGTTTGCTGACTTCAAAGCGATTGCCCTGCTGAGCTTCGAGACCGTAAACACTTCCCAGCGTCAATGAAAGAGCAAGGAACATCGTGTTTTTTAACCGTGACATGTAATGTTGTGTATATTAATAATGATATATCGAAGTGCAAAAGTAGCTATTTCCGGCACGCCTACGATATAATCTCGTTTACTTTTAACTTTATTTGTTGCCAGCGATCGGCAGGGATTTGCGGTCCGACCGTTTCGACCACATGAGAAGCCATCACGGCTCCGATCGAAGCCATCTGCTTCAACGAAAGTCCGCGCGAATACCCGTAGAGGAATCCGGCAGCAAAGTTGTCGCCCGCGCCGGTCGTATCGACAGGTGCATGACTCAAGGCCGGTACATGTACTGTTTCGCCTTGGCGCCCGGCTAATGCCCCGTCTCTCCCAACAGTGACCACCGAATATTCAACATCTTTCATGATCTCATGAATCGCTTCGGTGGCAGCAAGACCGGTATAAGCCTCTGCTTCGCTATCGTTCGAAAAAAGAATATCGACGTATTCGGGAATGACCTGATGCAACATTTGGTGAAACCCATGTACAATATTAAAATTCGACAAGTCGAGAGCGATCTTCAGCCCCAAGTGTTTTGCGCGACGCAGGATGGGATGAAACAGTTGCTCGTTCGAAATCAGGTACCCTTCCATATAAAGACAGTCGTACATACGCAATAAGTCATCCGTGATCTCTTCGGCTGTCAGAGTCGCTGCCGGGCCGAGGAAGGTAGCCATGGTCCGTTCGCTGTCCGGCGACATCAGTACCGTGCAGCATCCCGAGATACCCTCCGTTTGCACAATATGCGGCGTTACACCGGCATCGTGTATCGCTTTCGTGTAAAAACGGCCATTCGCATCCGAGCCTACCTTACCGATATAACCGACCGATGCACCCAATAATGCAAGCGCACGCATCGTATTACATACTGATCCTCCCGGGGCCTCCGAACGTTCCAAGCCCGATTGTTCACGCTGAATCGATCGCATCGTCGTTTGGTCGATCAAATCCATCGCTCCTTTCTTGATCCCAATAATTCCCAATGTATCATCACTTTCCAGACGCAACAACACATCAAGCAAAGCATTCCCAATTCCAATTATTTTCATTTGATCATTTTTTTTGCACAAATATATTGCATATTTCGAAAATAGCCGTATCTTTGCAGCGCAATTTTAGGAAAACAACCTTCTTCCTTAGCTCAGTTGGTTAGAGCATCTGACTGTTAATCAGAGGGTCCTTGGTTCAAGTCCAAGAGGAAGAGCAGAAAGAGTTAAACAACAAATGTTTAGCTCTTTTTCTTTTTTATTGCTCTCCGACACATAACAAGCAAAATAATTGATCATAAGAGACAACGATTCCCTTCTATCTGAGCGAAGAACGGTTATCCAATCTTCTGCCCGTTATACGAGCGAGCAAAATAAACGGGGCGCTTTTTGGTCTCGTTAAAGATACGACCGAGATACTCGCCGATGATGCCGATGCAGAGTAATTGCATACCTCCCAAAAAGAGAATCGTTACCATAATGGTAGGAAACCCGTCGACCGGGTCATCATAAATCAGATTGGAGACGAAGATGTAGATACCATAAATAAACGCCAGCAGGGAAACGACAGCCCCCGATACGGAGGCGATACGCAGAGGAGCCACCGTAAAAGAAGTAAGCCCTTCGACCGCAAGGTTCAGCAGTTTTAAAAAGTTCCATTTGCTTTCTCCTGCTACCCGGCACTGCTGATCAAACAAAAGCTCTTTTTTGCGAAACCCGATCCAACTAAACATTCCTTTTGTGTAACGCTGCGATTCACGCAACTGTTTCATCGCTTGGATACAGATTCTGTCGAGTAGCCGGAAATCGCCCGTATCCTGCTGAATCGGCATATGAGCCGCCTTTCGTAATGTAGCATAGAAAATACGTCTCAAGTTTTTTCGCAAAAAGGATTCCTTTTCGTTCGTACGACGCCGCGCATAGACATCATCATAACCTTCTTCCCAATAACGGAGCATCTCGGGAATCAGTTCCGGCGGATGCTGCAAGTCGGCATCCATAATCACCATGCAGTCGCCCTTGACATAGTCGAAGCCGGCCAGCATAGCCACTTCCTTGCCGTAATTACGGGAAAGGTCTACGTAATTGATACGTGCATCTTTCTCGTGCAACTGTGCAAGCAGCAAAAGCGTATGATCGCGGCTGCCGTCATTGACGAAAACCACTTCCCAGACGTATTCGATGTGTGTATCCATCAAGATTCGGAGTCTCTCGTAAAGCATCAAAAGAGATTCCTGCTCGTTATACGCGGGGATTAAAACGGAAACTTTTTTCATCTTAAAGCCGTTGCGATTTTAAAACTGTGCGAACAAGGATAAAATTGATGGGAATCGTAATGGCGTACACGGGCAGAGGTGCTATATTTTCGGGAATACCCGCGTAGAGAAACAGATTCAGTAAAGCGACCTGCAACACATAATTGATGAGGTGACTTCCGGCAAAACCAAATCCTTTCTTGGTCGAAGGCTTCGTCTTGAACGTAAAATAATTCGATAATAGAAAGTTTGCGAAAAAGCTGATAATATATCCCGCGGTAAAGGCAACGGTTGTATTCATCACCTTATTAAGCAACAAATAGATGCCGTAATGAATACCTGTAGCCAATCCTCCGACGACACAAAACCTGATGAATTCTTTTTGTTTAGCTGAAATCTCCATGCCTTGTCGAAATCTTACGATCTGCAAATGTAACAGATAATTTTGAATCTACGCCTTGTAAGCAGAAAACTTTCAGGGCTGACGCATTAAAAACAGTTTTCTATATTTGTAGTCATTAAATGTACCATTCGTTATGTATCAATCTCTCTTGGAAAGTCTCTTCATGGTCTCAGACCCACGGATAGAACGCAAAAAAGTTTATCCTCTTGACTTTTTTACTCCTTATCGTTTTCCTCTCCACACTCTCCGGTAGTACCTCTTGGTACGAGATTGAAGATTATGCCGAGGAATACGAAGAAGGGTTGAAAAACCTATACGAAACACTTGCCGGTCATCGGTTTCCGCATACCATACTCTCTCATGACACCTTCAACAGGAGCATCAGTCTCTTGGATGTGGAAGGCTTTGAGGGGGCCTATAAGCGATGGATTAACGGCTTTATATCATCCTCCTCAGGTAAACATATTTGCATTGATGGCAAAACGATGCGAGGAGTCAAGAAACTTTTTTTGATACGCAATCGCATGTTGTCTCTGCCTTCTCGCCACAAAATATGTGCAGTCTTGCTCAACTCTACAGCGAATGGAGTATTAACTCGCTGGAAAGGCTTGAAGTCGATACACAGTTATACGCAAACGAAGGGATAAAAAGAGCGATAAAACGAGTGAAGAAGTGGCCTATTACATTTCGTCATTGACTGATGTATCCTTATTGAACCCAAATTACGCGATACACTGTTCGGCGTGTACCATTATTTAATTGTTAATTGTCAATGGCTAATTGTCATACCGGGTAC